>JBILCT010000039.1:0-7455 GCA_044353025.1 Ferruginibacter sp.
GATTTGGTGTTTGATGGATTGGATACCTATGCTTCCATTTTTTTGAACGATCAATGGTTGGGAGCAACAGACAACATGTTTAGAACATGGACATTTCCTGTAAAAAATTATCTACTTCAAAACCGTCAAAATATTTTGAAGGTTGTTTTTAATCCCGCTTTAAAAATGACCAAGCAAAAAGCCGATCAAATTTTACCGCTGATATATCCGGATCATCCGAGGGTGCATACACGAAAGGCTGCTTACCAATTTGGCTGGGACTGGGGACCGATGCTGATTGGTGCCGGTATTTGGAAACCGGTGACATTGATTGCCTATGACAAAACAAGTTCATTAGAAATACTGCAGCAAAGTAGAGACGCACAATATCAACAATGGACACCTGCAATTACACACCATCAAAATCTTGATAGCATTGGAAGGTCATTTCATTTTGAGAAAAATGAAAAACCTATTTATATGCAAGGAGCCAACTGGATTCCATTGACTCCTTTTCCGGGAAATACAACACGTGCTGATTACAGAAAATGGTTGATGCTTGCGAAAGAAGCCAATATGAATTTATTGCGTGTGTGGGGTGGTGGAATCTACGAATCGGATGATTTTTATGAACTCTGTGATTCACTGGGGATCTATGTTTGGCAGGATTTCATGTTTGCTTGTGCGATGTATCCTGCCGATCAGAACATGCTGACCAATATCAAAGAAGAGGTTAGGCAACAGGTGATGCGACTTCGTCATCACCCCTGTATCATACTTTGGTGCGGTAACAATGAAATTGATGAGGCCTGGAAAAACTGGGGTTGGCAAAACGCCTATGGATTGCATGGAAAAGATTCTGTAAAAATTGCTGAGGATTATAAACGATTGTTTGAGGATTCATTAAGAAGCTGGGTCAATGCCTGGGATCCAAAGCGGGCTTATGTTTCAGGGTCTCCCGAAATAGGCTGGGGGCATCCGGAAAGTTTTACGCACGGCGATAGTCACTATTGGGGCGTTTGGTGGGGACTGCAAGATTGGGAGGAATTTAAAACCCATACGGGCCGATTTGTGAGTGAATATGGAATGCAATCACTGTCTGATGATACGATTTGGAAAAAATATCTTCAACCCCATGAAAGAACGCAAGATCATTCTTCGTTTCGTTGGCATCAGAAAGCGAATCAGGGATTTGAAAAACTGAATCATTATATCGACCGTTACATGTTGGATAGCAACCAACGAAAAAATTTAAGCTTGGAAGATTATGTGTATGTGAGTCAATGTTTGCAATCTTATATTTTGGAAAATATCATTCAGGTACATCGAAAAAATTCACCTAAAAATATGGGAACATTGCTATGGCAATTGAATGATGTGTGGCCTGCGATCAGTTGGAGTATTGCCAATGTGGATGGTACACCCAAACTGGCTTGGTATGCGGTGAAACGCGCCTATTCCGGATTAACGACAAATCAAGTTTCTCCTATAGAAGTCAACTGGAAAAATCCTGAATTAAAAATCATTTCCGTTGAAGAAAACCTTTTGTGTATTGAATCTAAAGCGGATGCGCGTTTCGTTACAATTATTCCTTCAGTAGGCTCTTACAGGTTTTCAGACAATGGGTTTTCAATGAAGGCAGGTGAAGTTAGATGCATTGAAATTCGCAGACTGGACGAATTGAAAACAAAATCTGAGTTCCGGTTGAAAAATTGGTATGACATCATCTCACAATAATCAAACATGATTCAGTGTGTGATGGATACAGATTAAACGTTTTCCGCATCCGGATTTGTTTCGTTAACGTTTCCAGCACTTCGATTTGTTATAAAACGCTGGCCTACCTTACTGTTACTTGGTTTCGCATTTAATCGTTCCAGATAGGAAGCCACCTTAGGTTTGGTTGCAGCATTCTGATTGATTGTAGTAACGAAACTTTGTCCTACTTTGCTATTACTGGGTTTAGAATTTAATCGCTGCAGGTAGGTAGCAACTTTGGGTTTGGTAGAGGGTTCTTGTTTTTGTTCGGATGGATTAGTTTCGGATGCATGGAGCGGATTTGGGTCTGATGGTTGATTGTACTCTTCCATAATTTTATTGGTTTAGTTGACTATAGCTTAAATTAGCAACTTTCCGTTCATATACATCTTTATTTATGTTAAAGAAGTTTACATGTTTTTTGAATTGTCAATCAAAAATTGACAGAATCAGAAAATAAAAAAGGATGTCTGTGGACATCCTTTTTTAAATATACTTGAAATCTTATTCGGCAGCAGGTGGAGGTGTTTCAACTACTTTCTTTTCATCTGTAGATCTTTCTACCAGCTTACCAAGGTCATTTGATTTTTTAGCTTTGGACTGAGATTTGGGAGCGAACATAACTAGCATCCGCTTGCCTTCCATTTTAGGCAACCCTTCCAGTGCGCCTACTTCTTTCAAACGATCCGCGAATTTTAGGAGTAACAACTCTCCGCGTTCTTTGAACATGATGGCACGGCCCTTGAACTGAACGTGTGCTTTTACCTTATCTCCATCCATCAAGAATTTTTCGGCGTGCTTCACTTTAAATTCAAAGTCGTGATCATCTGTATTTGGAGTGAAACGAATTTCCTTGACCTCACTGGTCTTGGCTTTCGCCTTCATTTCCTTTTTTTTCTTCTTCTCTTCGTAAAGGAATTTATTATAATCGATGATTTTACAAACAGGAGGATTGGCACCTGGAGAAATTTCGACTAAGTCTAGTTGCTGTTGTTGTGCGATTCGCATTGCATCCTGAAGTTGGAAGATACCTGGTTCTACGTTGTCGCCTACTAACCGAACTTCCGGTACTTTGATCATGTGGTTGGTGCGATGCTCTTGTTGCTGCTCCTTGCGGAATCGTGGATTGAATGCTCCGCGTGGTGGTCTGGGTGGAAATGCCATTGATTGTTTTTGGTTAAAAATCGTTTTTCGGATGCAAAATACATCAAACGTCGATTCTTTTCATCATTTATATATCTAAATCCGCTTGTTTTTATTCAGTGATTTTCATTAGGTATTGGACAATCATAGAAGTATTCTGTCCGCTATTTCTTGGGTGATTTCATCTACAAACTGCTTTAAACCAACCGTTCCTGCATCTCCTTTTCCTTGGCGACGAACCGAAACCATGTTTTCCGTGGCTTCTTTTTCACCGATTATCAGCATGTAAGGGACCTTCATCAACTCTGTATCTCTGATTTTTTTACCGATTTTTTCGTTCCTGTCATCCAATTCCACACGAACGCCTGCTTTTTTCAATGCTTCTTTTACAGCGCTTGCGTAATCCATAAATTTATCGCTGATTGGCAACACTTTCACCTGAACAGGTGCCAACCAAGTTGGGAACTTTCCGGCAAAATGTTCCAACAAGAATCCAATGAACCGCTCATGCGTTCCCAATGGAGCTCGATGAATGATCAGTGGCACATCCGTTCCGTTTTGAGCCGTTGTATAACTCAGTTTAAATTTATTGCCACTGTTGAAATCTACCTGATTGGTTGCCAAGGTGAACTCTCGTCCGATTGCACTCCAAATTTGCACATCTATCTTTGGACCATAAAACGCTGCTTCATCCTGTACTTCAATGAATGGAATATTGGATTCAATGAGCGTTTCACGAACCATGGCCTCGGTTTGCTCCCATAACTCAGGTGCATCAATATATTTTTGTCCGCGCTTGGAAGGTTCATGTAAACTTAAACGCATGACATATTTATCAATGCCAAAAATTTTGAAATACTTGAGATACATCTCATTTACTGCCCTGAACTCATCTGCAAATTGTTCTTTGCTGCAATAAATGTGCGCATCATTCATATGTAAACAACGCACACGCATCAAACCAAACAACTCTCCACTTTGTTCATAACGATAACAGGTTCCATATTCTGCGATACGAAACGGAAGATCCTTGTAACTTTTTGGCTCTGCATCAAATACCTTATGGTGATGCGGACAGTTCATGGCACGCAGATAATATTTGGTTCCGTCTAGTTCCATTGGAGGAAACATGCTATCAGCATAATAAGGTAAATGTCCACTGGTCAAATACATGGCCTCTTTGGCGATGTGTGGAGTAACCACGCGCTTGTATCCTGCGGCAGCCTCAGTTTCTTTTGCCAATTTCTCCAATTCTTCGATTACTATTCCTCCATTAGGCAACCATAAGGGTAAACCCTGACCTACCATGTCATCCATGGTGAAAATGCCCAATTCTTTTCCAAGTTTACGATGATCACGTTTTTTGGCTTCTTCCAGCATCAACAAATGTTCATCCAATTCTTTTTGATTTGGAAACGTTACACCATAAATACGAGTCAGTTGTTTGTTACGCTCATCTCCTTTCCAATAAGCTCCTGCAACGCTGGTTAATTTGATTGCTTTGATATGTCCGGTTGAAGGAATATGTGGTCCGCGACACAAATCCGTAAAGCTACCTTGGGTATAAAAACTGATTTCTCCGTCATTCAGATTTTGGAGGAGATCTAATTTATATTCATCATTTTTATCGGAGAAATAGGAAACGGCCTCCGCCTTCGGCATCATCTTCTTCACAAAAGCATTGTTCTGCTTTGCAAATTCGTTCATACGTTTTTCCAAAATGCCCAACTCATCTTCTGTCATTTTCGCTTCACCCAAATCCACGTCATAATAAAATCCGCGGTCAACTGCCGGACCTACCCAAAATTTTGCATGCGGAAATTCAGCCTGAATTGCTTCAGCCATTAAGTGAGCAGATGAATGCCAGAAGGTAGATTTAGCTTCGGAATCATCCCAGGTCAATAACTTCAACGACGAATCAGTTTGGATGGGCGTTGAAAGATCTGATACGATTCCGTTCACAGATGCAGCCAATACTTTTCTGGCTAATCCTTCACTGATGGATTTAGCAATATCCAAAGATGTGGTACCTGGTGCATATTCGCGAACAGAACCATCGGGTAGGGTAATTTTAATCATGGTATTTTTTACGTGATTTCGAGCTTCAAATTTAACGAACTCTTGGCGTTACTCCTTATAAAATCACTACTTTGAAGCCAAATTGATCATTATTTTTGTCGCCGAAAACGAAACAAGCTATGCTGAATCGAAAGTTTTTATTGATTACCCTGTTTTTTCCTATCACGCTTTTCGCCCAACAATTCTCCGGTCAATGGAAAGGAGAATTCATTGACAGGAGCAGTTCTAAAGGGAATTTTTCCGGTGATAAATGCGAATATGTACTTGAAATAGATGTAAAAGGCGATAAAGCCATTGGATCTTCATATACTTACTTCACAGAAGGAGGAAAAAGATATTATACGATCTGCAAAGTGGAAGGAACGATCGATACTAAAAAGAAATTTATTGAAATCAGAGAGATTGAAAGAACGAAAACCAACATCCCTCAATACATCAAAAATTGCTTTCAGATCCATCAATTAACCTACTTCAAAAAAGGAAATGAAGAAATTTTAGAGGGCAAATGGGCGCCAGCACCGAATCAAAATAATTGCGGATATGGAAATACTGCACTCACCAGAAGAACTTTAGTGAACGCATATCCAAATGCCTATGCCAAAATAAAAAAAGAAACTCCTGTCACACATCAAGAGCATTCGATTGTTCAAAATCAGACCAAACAAAAGATTACCAAACCTACCAAGCCCAAAGCCAGTCCTGATATTACGACCTCAACAACTACCGTAACAAACGAGATCATAAAACCTGAAATTTCTGTATCAGAGAAAATGGATTCTATCTCTGCTCCCATTGTTAGCGCAGAGGTTATCGACAAGCTGGAAAAAAGAAAAAACACTGTCTTGAAATCCATAGAAATTGAAAGTGATGATGTGAAAATTGATTTGTATGACAATGGAGAAATTGATGGCGATAGCATCTCATTATTCTACAATAATCGCTTGTTGCTCTCCAATAAAAGACTTTCTGATAAACCTATAAGCATTTCATTGCCCATGGAAAGAGACGATTCAGTCAATGAATTGGTGATGTATGCTGAAAACCTGGGTAACATACCACCCAATACAGCATTGATGATTGTGCGCGACGGACCGAATCGTTATGAAGTGCGTATCAGCTCCGACCTTGAAAAAAATGGTGTCATTCGTTTCGTGCATAAAAAGAGAAAATATCCTTAATTAGTTAGATGTCCATCCCATCACTTCCCTTGCACCGGACTGATCGAGTGATGAGTATCCTCGCTTGGATGAGTATTCTTTTCCTATGGATAATTATTGGCTACAAACTTCCTCAATTACCCCAAGCCATACCGGTTCATTTTGATGATTCTGGTGCTGTGGATGGGTATGGCTCTAAATACACACTATTATTTATTCCTACTATTCTAACCGGGTTGTCACTGCTTTTTCATTTTCTGCTAAAGAAACCCGAGCGTTATAATTACCCCATTCAAATCACGCCACAAAATGCGCAGAGGGTTTATACAATCACCGCACGCATGCTGCGTTGGTTTCGGTTAAACTTTTGCATTTTTTTCTTTGCCATATCATTACATATAATCAATAGCAGTAGAACACAACATGCAGACCTGCCCGTCTTTTGGATTATTTTCATGTTGGCAGGAACCATCCTCCCTTTGTTTGTTTATCTCATCATCGTCGGAAATAATCAGTCTTCTAAAATTTAAAGTTCCAGGTTACAGAGGGGATGATCGGGAAAATAGAAACTTGTTTGGCTTGAATTTTCAAATCGCCCTGAGAAGCAGCACCGGTTTGGGCAAAATAAATGAAGTAAGGGTTTTGGCGACTGTAGGCGTTATAAATACTGAACACCCACTCTGATTTGACTTTTCGTTTCACCTTTGGAAGGGGTGTGTAGGTAGCAGACAAATCAAGTCGATGATAAGATGGAAGTCTATATTGATTGATACGACTATACTCTTGTGTTAACACGCCTTCAATCAGATAAAATCTTTGTGGCAATGTAACCGCATTCCCAGTGCCATAAACAAACACAGCTGATACTTTCCACTTGGGATTTAGATTATACATCGCAACAACGCTTAAATCGTGACGACGATCATATTTTGCCGGAAATTTTTCTCCTTGATTCAATGCCGGAAATTTTCGCCAGGTCCAACTGAGTGAATAACCTACCCAGCCGGTAAATCGGCCTTTCACTTTGTTGATCAACCACTCCGATCCATAACTCCATCCATCGCCATAAACAAATGAGTTCTCAGTGTCATCCAATGAATTGGGCGTGTATCCTTCTTTGTATTCAATCTGATTCTGCATTTTTTTATAATAAACCTCCATCGACAATTCAAACATATTGTTTCTTAGATTCTGAAAATAACCTGCCGCATACAACCAGCTGATCTGTGGTTTTACACGATAGGTTGAAGGCACCCAGATATCCGTTGGCAAGGTTGTTCCTGAATTACTCACCAGATGTACATACTGCAAATTTCTGCTGGCAGAAGCCTTGAAGGAC
>JBILCT010000040.1:0-7391 GCA_044353025.1 Ferruginibacter sp.
GTTTAAAATCATCCGCATCGTCGAACTGAACGCCTATTGAAAGTTTTCCTTCCTTATTCATATAGCCCCATTTTCCATTTTTTTTCACAGCAGCAAGGCCTTCATTGAATTCATTTATATCGTCCCAATCAGGATGAACAAGGATTCGACCTTGTTTATCAATGCATCCCCATTTTTTATTGGTTTTGAAGCGACCCACTCCATCTTTGAACGGTTTTACCTTATCAAATTTTCCAGCAAACAATTCTTCACCATTAGATTTGATATAGAATTCGCGTTCAGTCAACTCAACTACCGCAATGCCATTTTTAAATGGATGTGCATTATCAAATTCACGTGTTATTGCCTCTTTGCCATCTGTAGTGACATAAGTGAATTTATTGTTCTTTTTCAGAAATGGGAATACCCGCTCCTCGTTATTGTTTTTACTCTCCTGGCAAGATGCCATACAAAAGAAGGTAACAAAGAATAGTATCTCTGGTTTTTTCATTTTAAACAAGGACATACACGCATTTTTTGGCTAAGACTGATTTCAAGATCAGGATATTTTTTGAAGTTACGAATACGTAACTTAACTTTTTCATACCCATTGTGATTTCCATCTGTTCCAGATTTCCAATATTCAAGTGCTTGGTTATTGTTGAAATCGCAAAATTGCATAAGCGCATATGCAGAAATTAGTCCTGACATATGCCACCCATTCCAACAGTGAATATAAATAGCGCCACTTGAGGGTTGACTGATGTGATTTTTTACTTTTTTCAAAATCTCATAAGCTATAGAATCTTCATTAGGAACAATTGAAGCATATTGAAATCCTTCTTTATTCAATAATTCCAATAATGAATCGCTGTAATAGTAGCCAAAGTTTTTAGCATATAAATATATGGCTTCAGTAAAACCATAAGATTTTAATGAAAACAACATCTGAAAAGGAAGTGGATTGTTGTTATCGCGGGAACAAACCGGGTTGTATTTATTGTTACTACCGCCACGGTACAAAACTCCACGCAAGACCATTCTCATATTTCTTACCCCATATAGGTCTTCGTGCCCGACGCTGCGATTCTGTGTATACTTTCCCTGTAACATTGATTCGCAAGAATTAAAGTTTGATGTTGCTAGCGTATCATACTGACTTTTTGATACTTTCCAAGTATGATCCGGATAAAGAGTTATTTTTCCTAAATCAGCAACAAGAATGGTTGTAGGCACATCGATTTGAGCATGCAAGGCAAGTTGAAGTTCAAACAACAAAAAAAATAGAAGGAGCTTTTTAATCACGGTTTTTCTTTTTTCATCTCCTGTTCAAGTAATTTATCAAAATCAGGGACAGGAGTTTGATCAATAATGGTTTTATCAAGACTAGCTACAAAGAATTTTTTTCTTTGTTTATAATGAGGATCTTGAAGATTTTTTGTTTCGATCAGTGTTGTGTCATTGATACAACTAAAATCACGATTCAATATTCCGTTCAATGCAATGGAATGGTTTTGAATTCTTAACTGCCAAAAAAATCCTTTGGGTGCATTCCCAATGATGGATCCCGGGTTTTTAATAGCTGTTTCTATATTGGGTTTGACAATGGGGTAATACCAAGATTCTAAGCCGTTTCGATGATATACTTTTATTACATAGACTGATTTGTTCGAGTCTAGTGGAATTATTTGCATATTATCTCCTGATATAAAGAGTGGAACTTTTGTTTGTGAAAAACGCATTCTAGTTTGTAAAAATCCATCCTGTGGTACTTCTTTGTAAAACTCAGTTTTTGATTGAAATAAAATGGAATCTCTCAAGATATCATTCGCTGAAAAACAAGGTATAGGGATAATGCCTTGTGTAGAAGAATCTGGTATTATAAAAAGTATATCGTGATTTTTTTTCTGTTTTTGATTAAAATGGATAAGAAAATTAGAGCTATTAATCATTGGCTTATAATATTGCCAACTACCATCGGAAAACAAAACGATGTCATTTTCTGCCACTCTAATTTTTTTCAAAAAAGGGGTCTGAGAAAATGAAAATGTTGAACAGAAAATGAAATACAGGACTAATTGATTTTTCAAGATTTATTTTTATTTTTTATCTACATATTTTTTTCTCTTCATTGTCCGATATAAGAAACGAATAAAGAAAAATAAAAGTAGGCATATTGCTGAAAATAATAGGGTTATTAGAAGCGTATTTTTTCGCCAAAATGTTAAAGAATTGTTGTCTACTTTTTTAGTAAAGTCAGGCGGCTTTATGGTTGAAATAACAGACCCTCCTTCACGTATCAGATAAAAAGCAGGCATTTCCACACTATGTTGAGGAGCATTAAAAATGAAATAATCAACTATTGCACCTTTGTTTTCTACCAAGCAAAATTCGAGACTAATCCCCGAACATTCTAAATTAGGCATTTGTATAAGTTGACCGAGAAACCCTGGATATGTACTTCTCCATATTGCTGTGTCTTTTGCTATGACGATAGACTTATCAGATGCTATTCGTATTGAATACTGTCTCTTATTTTTTATATCCCAGATTTTCCCTTCAAAGTCTTTTGCGTCAACTTGTTTTCTATGAATTTCTATCCAATGATTAGACGAGGTTGAACCAGCATGTATGGTTTGAATTTGAATTGATTTTGCAAAAGATGAAACAACTTGCTTTTCAAACAAAGCTGTTATATTCAAAGTTTGATCAGAATCTTGTAGAATCGTCCTCTCAGGCTGGCTATAGCCATCACTCCATCTCTTGAAACGATAAAGTGGATTGAAAGCTTCAACACTAATTGATAAAGGTACCTCTCCGAAATATTGTCCTTGATAGGGCAGTTTTGGGACCAGATTTTCATTGATTTTTAAACCGAAATCAGTTTGAGGGATATTGGCATCAATCTGAAGCTTATAGCTAGACTTCAACAAGAAAACAGACTTTAAATTTTCGAAAGATGATAGCTCTCTCTCCTTTGCGAACTCCCGAAGATTTTGGACTTTACTCTCCCATGTTTTGATGCTTTGTCTGAAATTTCTTCTAGTTAGATGCCTCGAAATCTCTGGACGAATCCAATTTTGAAAGAAATTGATTCTAGAAGTGATGGTATCCCTACTTAAGGTAGTTGAAAGTAAATAGCAATATTGGTTGATAAATTGATTTTTCAGTGTTTTATTTTGAACAAGTTTACGCAGAATGAGCGTTGACCAAGTAGGATTGTACCAATCAGTTTCAGTTTCACTCAGTCTCTTTTGAAGAAAATTAATTTTGCTTCTGTTGAATCCTAGATCGCCATCATAATAAATCCACTTGAATTTATTGTTATTGGGTGGGCATCTCCAAAAGCGTATGTTACCACGATAATCAACATTGAAAATGTGTATCTGCAATATTTGATAATTGAAAAAGTTTTTAATATCCATACACTCATCTACACGATTCACAAATGCTGTATTGTTTGGCGATGTGTTTATTAAATATGATATTAAATTTTTGTACTCTTTTGACGATCCGTATTTCGCACTTGTATTTCCTTCAATCATCTGTAAGGAATCTTTTTCACAACCGTGATTGTGCTTGAAATAGTCGCGATCAATTTTTTCTCGAAGATTATAAATGCCCCAATACGTACCATTTAAAAATAACACAGATGGTTGATAGGCCATATGGTCTATATCCAAATCCTTTGCCAACGACGATATCATGATATCCTGAAATCGAGTAGACATGTAGTCGTTTCCCGACATACGAAGAATCAGTGAATTGAAGGATTGAATTGGTTTAGTACTGAATAATTCTCCTTTGAATTTACCCTTGCCATATTTTTTTCGTGCTGTTAACCTAAGAGATTTTTCGGGATACCCCCTGGTCATTCCGCCGAAAATACCTACTCCACAATGTTGAGAAAGCAAAGCATTAGTTTCGTCTGGATAGTACTCGAAGTAAACTGGCTTTTCAACATTACTCCAACATTTCCCATATGTTTCAATGCCATTAATTAACCCTCCCGTATAAATTCCGGTTGATGGATCAAAAAAATAGGCTCCCGGTAAAATAAGGGAAGCTACAGGCAAAGTGGAATTAAATTTTACAAGATACAATCCGGTAAAAACGGTGTCATTTAATTGACCATTGATTTCTTTTCGCACACTCAAAGCCATCACGGTATCGGCAGTGAGTTGATCCGGAAAAATAGGACTTTGTAAGTCTGGATAATTCCCATTCAATGTATAGCGCAAATTGACACCAACTGGGTGACTTGCCGTTATGGAAATGTTTTGCTTATGATAACCTGGTAAATGGCTTAGAATGACACCGCTTGATGAAATCTGGGATAAAGATTGAACAATGGTTTGAGCCTTGAGCTCGAAGATTGAAGCAAAAGCTAAACTTAAATATATTAAGGTTTTTATTTTCACTTTTTATATTGAATAACAACCCTACATGTTTCTTTAAGATAATCGATAAACTTTACTTCGAAATCAACAACATTAAAATTCGTCTTTTCTGTAAGAAAGGCAATTTTTTTATCTTCTTCTTTGTATAACCAATCGATAGAATCTACCAGTAAATCAACCGATGCAGTTTCTTTTTTTTGGTTTAGAAAAAACAAAACAATCGAAGTAAGAATAATTGTTGCATTGATCAAAAAGGCATTCGAAGTACTCAATGTTAAATCATCCGCAATGGCACTGACAACAGAAATGGTAATGCTGATAAATAGATAGGTCATTTCAATAATTGGTACCTGTTCAGTGCGATATCTAATGATGCCAAAAATCGCAAACAAGCCAATCCCTGTAGCTATCCCGAATTCATTTTTACTGAGTACATAAATAAGTGCAAAAGTTGTAAGTCCAATTAAAACAGAACTTGCGAAATAAGTAAACTGCTTTCTTATTCTGAAGTAAATTAACCCCAATAATAGCAAGAGAAAAAGATTGGATCCTACTTTAATCAAGATTGGCTGCATAATGGATTGTTTAATTTCGAAAGTTGTTGATGAATGGCCCTGAAATATTTCATGGGTTTTTTGGCTTGCTTATTGGTTTCTTCTAACCCTATACAATACTTCGAGAATGGTGTTATAAACCTGGATATTGGCACATCAAAAGCACGTAATGCCCAATTAATAAATTGGTAGGATCCTTTCAGTTCCATAATCACAGCATGGTCAAAACAAGTGCTTACATTTCCAAAAAAAGGTTGGTAATTGAAATCAAGAGTTATTCGACCAGAAAGATCTTTTTTCCAAATCACCATTCGATCATAATTAATACTTAGTGTTGGTATGAGTATTTTTGAATCTTTGAAATGCTGCTCGATTAATGAATGGTCTTCTATAGAAAGTTGATTTGTAAATACACTTGAAACCCTGTGTTTGATGGTTTTGAATGACTGTTTCAGCTTGATTTCCATAAAACATGACTGGGTATCTGAATAAAAACGTTTACGAATTTTAAGCCGTTTAGATTTACCAAGACCATGTGTTTTATAAAAGTCAAAATCAGCAGTGTCAAAATAAATATTTTTATAGTTCTGATATGTCTTTTGACCATGTTTTTGAATCAGTATTTCCTGATATTCAGACTCTAGGAGGCGGATAGCCATTGTGTATGGCAGTAAAATCTTTAGATCATACCGTGCATTTAGATCGACAAGCATTGCATCTTCTAACGAAATTGATGGTAAACAGCTACTGATATTTTCTAGTGGTAGCAAATGATACTAATTTATTTTTTTTGGGCAAAAAGCAGATTTTGTTTCCCTGTAAAATAATGATATCCCATATTGAACGGAAGAGTGGAATTTACTTTATTTGTTCTATAAAGCGAATCTAGGTCGGTTTGGTAAACGCCAGAGAAGTCTGCTATGGGTTTCACATATGAGCCAAAAACGCGGCAATCCCACTCGTTTGCCAAAAATCTATAGGCCACTCCTGTGTCGTCTTGAAGTAAATATTTTGCTTTTTTAAGACACAAATCACGCACTCTGGAAAATGCAGAGTAATGAAGCAAATAAGAAGCGCTTTTCAAATAGGCAGTTGTTTGATCAGATACATTTTCTTGTAAAAAGAGTTCGATCTCTTTGTGTTTTTCAAGATTTGCATTCTCTGCATTAAATGCCAAGTAATTTAGGCTTCGTTTAGTGCGAAGATCATTCGTATATATGAACTCAACTCCTTTTGTAGCATAAGAATTTGAAACTAAATCTTCTGGCTTTTCAGTGTAAAATTTCTTTCCCGAACTATCTAAAATGAAGTTTTTTATTGAAATAATATTATATCCACTTCTCACAATAAACGACCCAATGAGGGGAGTAACTCCATTCAAAGAATCTTTATTCAAATCTTGAATCATATTTTTTGTGATGAAATAACTTTTCCCAAAATAGTCACGCAATGAAGTTTTCATTTTCGGAACAAGACGTGACGCAAAAGAATTTCCTGTTTTTGACACATCGATTCCTGGGACCTCCAGCCCAAACATCACGATATTTTCAACATTTGGAAAAATGGTATTTGGAATGATGAAGTCAGGACCAGAAAATGGATAAAATAGTGTTTTTGTTTCCTGACATGCTGATGGTAATTCATCTGTTTTCCATTGTTTTATCGGATCAAGCAATCTGGATTTCATGTTTAACCATTGATTATTATAATCAGTAACCAATGAAGAGTCATTCGGTAAAGCTGAATTATCAAGACCCGCCAAAACCCTGTAAAAGTTATTCTGAGAATTATTGATTTCCAGCGTATCACTTGAAACCACTTGTTGTTTATCAGTTTCAACTTTCTTGGTAGTATTATCCTTTGATTTACAACTAAAAAAAGCTAAGCTAAAGGCAATGATAAAAAATGAGAAAAAACGATTGAGCATTTGATTTTGTTTTATACATTCAAATTTAATTAATATTTCAGGAAATATTGAAAATAATGTATCAACAAAAAAGTGCAAAAAACAAGAAAGTTTCAAAAACAATACTCTATCTGCTATTTTCGAATCAGTCTACCAGACTTTCGATAGTTTTTCTTGTAATAAGAATTGTTTAGATCCTCTATCGTAATCCCTTTATTGGAGGATGCATGCACAAATTTATTATCTCCGAGATATAATGCTACGTGAGACAAGCCTGGCTGAAATGTTTCAAAAAAAATAAGATCACCCTGCTTCATTTCATTTTTGGATACCGGTGTACATTGACGATATTGATCACCCACCACTCTAGCAATATCCAAGCAGTACAAATCCTTCACGAGTTGACGTGTAAAAGCAGAACAATCAATTCCTTTTTTAGTAGTACCCCCAAATCGATATTTAACACCGTACCATTCATCTATAAAGCGAAACAACGACAAATCCTCAATCAATTCAACAGAAAGCCCATATTTAATGGCATATTTGAAATGC
>JBILCT010000041.1:0-7318 GCA_044353025.1 Ferruginibacter sp.
TTCTCGGGCATTATGCCTCCGGGGAAGTTGAGATTAAGCATTGCAGCCAAAATAATGGCAGAGAAATAACCAATTAAAATCAAACTTTTATTAGATACATGAAAGTAATCATCTTCGGTGCTACCGGGTTTTCTGGAAGAGCTATATTATCAGAAGCCCTCAAACAAGGCCATGAAGTTACCATTCTGGTGCGCGATGCAGCCAAGGTTCAAAGCAAGCATAAGAATCTAATGGTTGTGGAAGGTAATGTGTTAAATCCAGAGACAGTTGCTAGGGCTTTACAAAATCAGGAAGTTGTGATCCAATGTTTGGGCGTTGGCGGTAAGGGGGACGGTAAACCAACCACCTTTATTTCCGATGCCACGAAAGTCATTGTTGAGGAAATGCAAAAGCAAAAAATTAAACGCCTCATTGCAATGAGTAATGTGGGAGCAGGAAACAGCATTGCTTTTCAACCTTGGTTTTTTACTCAAATTATTCTTCCTTATTTTATGAAATGGCTCAAGGTAATTATAGATGATAAAAACCGCATGGAGCCCATTATCATGAACAGCCATCTCGACTGGACTATTGTTCGTTGTCCCAATATCGTAGATAAACCGGCAAAAGGCGACTGTCTTGCCACTCTTGATGGCAAAGGCCTTAAACTATCCGTTACGCTTTCGGATTTATCAAAATTTATGGTTGATCAATTGACACAAGCCATTTTCATTAAACAAGCACCTTCAGTAAGTAATTGATATCGTGAGTCAAAAACCCACTTCGTACATTAATACCGCTATTGGCAAGATTGCTATCTATCAAAAGGACCACGATTCAAGAAAAACGCCTATCATTTTTCTTCACGGTGTCTATTTCGATCACCACCTTTGGGATAAGATAATTGAATCCATTAACGACCGTACGGTTATCACCTTAGACATGCCACTTCATGGTTTGAGTAAGGACATCATAAAATATGACTGGACCCTAAAGGATTGCGCTGAAATGCTACTTGAAGTTTTGGCTCAATTAAAGTTTGAAAAAGTATTGGCAATAGGACACTCCTGGGGCAGCATGACTATTTTGAGGGCGGCAAGTCTGAAGCCTGATAGATTTTCGGCCATCGGCTTTTGTAATATGCCCTTTGAAGCTGCTTCAAAAAGACAAAAATTGTTATTTGCTCTGCAACATTCTATGTTGTCATTCAGGGCTTTTTATACAAGGCAGACAGGTAAGGCGTTATTTGGCAGATCTTCTCTAAAAAGTATGCCCTCATTGCTGTATCAGTTGAAGCGACCAATGGATTTATTGACGAACACTGAAGTAAAAAGAACGGATAAGGCAGTCATTCTTAACGCAGAGAATTCATCTGATTTAATTAAAAATTTAAAGGTAAAAGCGTATGCCCTCAAAGGTGTTGAGGATTATGTTTCTACACCTACGGGCCTTATCACAAAGGTTGTTGGTGGAGGTCATGTCACTCCGCTTGAAAAACCGGAGGAAATATTTAATCTGATCATAAGGCTTCAATTACTTATGTAAGGAAAGGTATTAATTAAACCTTTCGTATATTATACACAGATTCATGAAATGATGGGTATTCACAATAAGTTTGTTCATTGGTATATTTATGGACGAATGGACTTTTGCGATAGTATTTTTGTTGAGTATATTTGGAGCATATTCAATATGCATTTACCCCAGACATAAAATACGAGCACTTATTGTTTATTGGGATTAAGTTTTCTCGGAGGCCACCGGCCTTACACGGGAATATGTTACAGAAATTCCAGCCTTTTTTTTCGAATCCTGAGTGAAATTTGTCTGTGAATTGGTTACGAAAACTGAAATTGTTTTAACTGCCACCTATCACATTATTGGAAAAATTGTACACGATCGTCAATGGAGCTAATCATTTTCGGATTTTCCGCTATGCTTTTTCGGGTAGCTACCAGGTGACGGTAGATACTATCCAAATCTTGCTTTGCAGTTGTGGCTCCTAAATCAGAGCCCGATAAACCTGAACCCATTACTACGGTGTTCAGGTCGCTGTTTAAGCCGCTGAGCACAGCGACATTGATTCCATTTAAACTCATGGTATAGTCCATTTTGTCTGTGAAAGGTTTCTCGTATCCAAAGGGAGAGACTACCGCATCTATGTTGATATATCCACCTCTGTTGTCCGGAACAATCACATACACATGCTGCCAGTGATCGGCAGAATAGCGGGTGATTCGGAAGCTGTGTGGTATTTTAAGATTCGTTAGAATGCTCGAAACGAAAATGCTCATGCAGTCGCAATCCACACCGGTTCTGCGCTCTGCCCAGGAGCGAGCAGGTCTGCGAAGTTGCTCCAGTCCACGCTTGTCGAGCTTGTACTGGATATGGTTGTAAACAAAATCGTAGATGGACTTGCAGGTTTCCTCTATCGTGTTTCGCCTGAGCACCGGAGCAATGCGAGCTGTATCGGTCAGGTACTTGTGTACCACTTTCTCCATGAGCTCCACCGTATCGCTTACTTCACCGTCTTTGATGATGATGCGATCTCGTTCATCCGGCTTAGAGAAGTAACGGTCATATTGTTTACCGTCACGAATCCGTCTTTGTCCGGAAGTGATTTCAAAATCGGGCGATATGGTACGAGCCAGCTGCATCACAATACTTTCTGTGGCGTTGATTGATAAAAGATGCCGTTGGCGTAAGTAGAAAAAGTCATCTCGACAGGAATGCCGAGAATCTGCCCAATATCCTTGGTGGTCTCTGGTTTGAAAGCAGCGATGAGCTGAGGGATTTTTTTCAGGATGCCGGTTACGAATGTTCCAATGGTAGTCCAGCGAATCATAAGCTCAATGGTATCAATTTGGGAAACATTCAGCGGTTCAATGGTTATGGTTTTATTTTCCGAGTTTGACTGCGACAGAAGTTTGCCATTGGAGGAAAGCGTAACAACCGGTTTGGTGATTTTTACAGAGTCCTTCGTAGGATTATTGATGGCAACCTCAGTGCGAAACGAAATACCTTGAAGGGTAACTTTATGGATTCGGGGATTGACCAAATTGGTAGAAATGGAATCGCCCACATTTTTCATGCGGAGCAATTTGATAAGCCCGTAGGCTCCCAAACCGATTAGCGCTATCCCCAAAACCTTATCCAGTATTTTTCGGATTTTGGGTTTTGGTTAAACCTGGAATTGATGCCCTCTGAAATTTTATCTAACGCTTTCTTAACGATGTAGCCAATACAGGCAGAAGCCGCAGCATAGATCATCACATTGGCCAGTGAGCCAAATGTGATAGCCATCATCACCGGCTTTACGGAAATTGCCTTTACCACGCCACCAATCATTCCTGAAAAAGTGGTAAAAATGCCTGTATCGTGTGGTTGATTCATAAATCTTGCCTATTGACAGGACAAGATTCGGGAGAAGTGTTGAGAGGGAGTTGACGGTTGTTGACCGTTGTAGGTAGTTGTCGATTGATATAGTTATTCTCCTGTTTTTGATTAATTTTGAAGGGCTTATAAGTCAGATGATATTGCGCATACAGACCTTGTTTAATCTAATAAGCGAATAATTATTGCGCATATAATTGAGTAAGGTGCAAGCTTAAAAATAGAATTTCATTGGAAAAAAGACTATTACAATTAAAGCAAATTCTGACCCATTTGGTTGATATTCCTGAAAAAGAAATCAGTGATGGGTTAAATTACTTTAAACCTGTTTCATTTCAAAAAGGTGAGAACTTGCTTTCAGAGGGACAGATTTGTAAAAATTTATATTTCATTAATTCGGGACTTACAAAATCCTACTTGCTTAATGAAGGAAAAGAGCATATTCGGCAATTTGCTGCTGAAAATGACTTTGTAGTAGATTTAGGAAGTTTCTTATCTCAAACCAAATCTGCCTTTTTCATTAAAACACTTGAAAGCACGGAGGCTCTGAAAGTAACATTTGAAGATTTAGACAAACTTTTCAATTCTTCATTCAGCTTTATGAAATTAGGAAAAGTCATTGCTGATCGTTCTACCATAAATTTAGTAAAACGTAGTGTTTCATTGATAAAGGATGACGCTAAACAACGCTATTTAGACTTTACAAAAGAAAGACCTTCATTGATTCAAAGAGTTCCGCAATTTATGATTGCCTCTTACTTAGGCATCACTCCAGAGAGTTTAAGCAGAATAAGAAAGGAAATCTCCAGATAAGATCATTTCTTACCATACATCAATTTACAGGATTTCGTTTTTTTTTGACATTTGCAGTGTAAAATTTAAACACTGTAAATGAATAATATTATTATCACAATAACAGCTTTATTAATGCTTTTCGGAGTAACCAACTCCAAAGCACAAACCAAATCCTTTGAAATTGAAACAGACCCAAGTTCATTTTTTACTAATGGATATAACTTTAATTTCGGGTACTCAATACCTCATTGGGCCTTACGGTTGGTTCCATTCAAGACCGAGCTTCCAGAATTCTTGCACGGTAATAAGGGCTTTAAACAAAATTTGCTGGGAGTTTCATTTGATCTTGACTATTTTTTCAAAGAAAACAACATTGGGTTATTTGTAGGCCCAGTTCTGCTGTATTCAAGAGACGAAATTGAAAATACCGCAAGCGAAAAAATAAGCAATAATCTGATCGGTACTGGTTTAAGAATTGGTTATCGAATTATGCCTTTTAAGAAACAACGAGAGTTGTTGGATGGGTTCTATTTTACTCCTTTTATTTCTCCATTTTACATAATCTCAAATGATGTGGCTTTCACAAACGGAAGTTCATTTCAATATAAGCAATTTCAATTCTGGGGCGGGATCCATTTAGGTTATAGAATCAATACACAAAAGAAGTAATTATGAAAAAAATAGCAGTAATCGGTGCAACGGGGCGCTTAGCCCCGATAGTAATCAACGAATTAATCGCACAAAGATTTTCTGTAAGAGCACTTGTTCGAAATCCTAAAAAAGCAAAGCAACTTTTACAATCTTCGGTTGAACTTGTAGAGGCTAATCTTGAAAATGTTTCCTCTATATCTGTCGGTTTAAAAGAAATAGATTACGTTTACCTGAACTTGTCAACAGAACTTCCTAACAGTAAATTTCAACCCGAATTTGACGGTATTAAAAACATCATCGAGGCTTGCAGGCTAAACGGTGTAAAACGGATATTTAAAATATCGGGATTGGGGGCTTTTCGAAAAGATTTCGCACAAGGCAAATCTATTTTTGTAAATGAAATTCGAATTAAAGGTCATGAACTTATTAAATCATCAGGTATTCCATATACATTTTTTCATCCATCATGGTTCATGGAAAGTTTCGAATTAATGTTTCAAAAAGGCAATAAATTAAATGGGTTCAAACCAATCAAATATCCTATTCATTGGATAGCAGGAAAAGATTACGCAAAAATGGTTGTTAATGCGATGAGTAAAAATTTGGAAGGGAATCAGGATTATGTCATGCAAGGCCCTGAAGCAATCACTATGCATGATGCTTTAATAAGATATAGTCAATCTTTTACTCCTTCATTAAAACTATCAGAAACTCCAATTTGCATCATTAAGTTTTTTGGGATTTTTGTTCCTAAACTCAAGATTATTGGAATGATGGGAGAATATTTCAAAGACTTCAAGGAAGAATTTATTGCCGACCAAACATGGAAAGAAATTGGCAGACCTACTTTAACAATCGAGACATATCGTAAATAAAGCCAGCACCTAACATTGCATTGCCGCAAGTGGGGGCTCGACGTTGTAACTTCGGCTACAACTCGGTATCAGCTTTTGTTTTGGGCTGGACTCTTTCTAAGAATCTTTTCGATAATTTTATACTCACATTCCTAATCATCATTGCCACCGGGCAGACGGTTTTCAAAACCCCCACCTGCGGCAACGCAGAACGTTAAGGCTCCCCAAATAATTCCACAATCAATTTTACTTGGACTGGAGTTAAGTTTTTTTTCCTAGGCTTGTAGCCTAATTCTATGAGCTGCATTTTCAATTTTTCATTCTGCCGCATCCAACGACCTAATTGGGTACTAGCGCTTTTTTTATTACTATTTGGGAAGTAGAGTAAAGCAAGTTCGCAATACCCATATGATCGTATTCTAAATTCTTTTTCCATTCCGTATTTGTTCGTAAGTGTTCACAAAAAAGCCCCGGAAACACCGGGGCTTCGTTTTAGTTGGCTAGTGTTAATCGTGTTCCTAATTTTCGGGAGAGGAGCTCCATGTCCTCGCCAACCTTTTGATCAACAATTCGGGCGTAGTGCTGTGTGCTGTTAATGTTTTTGTGGCCGAGCATTTTGCTCACGGTCTCAATGGTTACGCCATTCATCATCGTTACTGTGGTAGCGAAGGTGTGTCGTGCCACATGGAAGGACAATGACTTTGCAATTCCACATAGGTCAGCCAGCTCTTTCAGGTAGGCATTGATTTTCTGATTGCTGAGCATGGGTATTACTGTGTCCTCTGGTTCCAGGGCTTCCAGGATACAATACTTGCGAATGATCTCCATGGGGATATTCAGCAAAGGGATATTCGCACGGCCTCCGGTCTTTTGCCTGCGTGTGCGAATCCAATAGCCACCTTCATTGTGTTCAATCTCGCTTCGCTTAAGCTTCTTAACATCAATGTAGGCAAGCCCTGTAAAACAGGAAAAGACAAAGAAATCGCGTACCCTGTTAAGTCTTTCAAAGGGCGAGTTGAATTCCATGAGTCTTTTCAACTCAGCTTCTGTGGGGTAAGGTCTATCCACCTCTTTCATGCTGAGGCTGATGCCGGCAAAAGGATCCTTTAGCAACCAGCCATGACGGATTGCCAGGCAGGTAATCCGTTTTAAGTTCTGTAAGAACTTGGTTGCTGTGTTATAGTTGCATCCCATTTCCGTTTTCAGGTACATGGAATACTGTGTGATCATGTAGTGGTCAATCGCCTTCAGCGAAACATCGTCCGTCTTGTAATACTTCAAAAGGAAATTCCGCATGTGGTTTTTTGCGGTGTTGTACTTCTGGTAGGTGGCATAGGTAGTTTCTTTACCGATGAGCTTTTTCAAGCTCTCCACATGTTCTTCCCAGCTCTCGATGAGCAACCTGGTTTTGGCTGTGTTGGTTCCCAGGATAGCATCCCGAAGATCAGATGCCAGTATTTCTTCTTTGACGGAAAGGAGCTCATTATACTTTTTGTGAGCACGGACTTTGACGGCATCAATGTAATCATTGAAAATCCTGGCTTCTTCTGTTCTTCCCTTTATTTGATACCGGGCAGCATCCCAGCGATCGGGGTCGATGAAGCGTTTCAATCTGAGGGATACTTTATCCCCGTTAATGTTGATGC
>JBILCT010000042.1:0-7250 GCA_044353025.1 Ferruginibacter sp.
ATTTCAAATGCCATCTCCACGCTGATTTTTATTCCCATTCAACGTCAATGGAAATCAATGGTTAAATCTGATTTCACAGGATTAATTGTCCAACCGCTCGGAATTTTCATTTTACTGTTGGTTGCACTACCTGTACTTGAAAATTTAATTTTCCCGAAAGCATTGAATGTTAGCCTAAACAATATCACATTACAAGAAGTCATGCTTCGTGTGAGCCGGATATTGATTATTTTTTCTTTTAGTTGGGTTCTTGTCCGTTTTATAGATTTTATTGCCACTTTGCTTGATCGAAATGCAAGATCTAACAAAGACAACCGTGATGATCAAATGATTATTTTTCTTCGGGATTTCATCAAAGTCATTTTATATATCGCGACATTTCTATTGTTATTGAAGATTGGTTTCCATGTTAATGTGGGCGCAGTTCTAACCGGGTTAAGTATTGTGGGTGCCGCATTGGCATTGGCTGCAAAAGAAAGCATTGAAAATCTGATCGCGTCATTTATCATCTTCTTTGACAAACCATTTTTTACGGGAGATCAGGTAAAAGTGAACAACGCTTCAGGAACACAGGGGACCATTGAAAATATCGGACTTCGAAGTACCAGAATTCGAACCCCCGATCAAACACTGATTACAGTGCCAAACAAACAGATGGTAGATAGTGTAGTGGATAATCTGAGCATGCGTAATGCCAGAAGAGCAGAATGGATGATCAATCTTGATTTACAAAACCCATCCGAAAAAATTCAGTCTTTTATGGATTCACTTTCCGCATGGCTAAGCGCATACAAAGCTGTCAGCAGTTTTACGCTTTGGTTATCAGACATTCATAAGAATCAACTTTTTGTTCAGCTGGAATGTTTGACAGCACCGGTTCCGATGGATGAATTTCAACAAATCAAACAGGAAATAAATTGGGAAATAAAAAAAAGATTGGATGAACATGAATTGAAAATGGTTATTTCACCCCCGTTATTGTAGGATCACATCATGATGTGATCCTACAATAACAACAATTCATAAAATGCGCGGTTCCAGTCGCCATTCGGACCATATTCAACCAATCGTCCGATTTCCTTGCCATTCTTCATAATAACAATGGTGGGTACATGACTAATTCCAAAGGCTTCCGGCACATGAGAAATAGATTTTTTCTGCCGATCCACTGCAAAAAAGCTAACGCTGGAATCAGGCACTCCGGCCAATTCCTGCAATTTGAAAAATCTTGGTAAAATAGATTGTGTATCATCACACCAGGTTCCACCAAACAATATGAACTGGGAGGAATCCTTGTGAATTTTCATCGCTTGAATGAAAGTTGAATCCGGTTGAAATTGATCATAACTGTTCGCATACCAATAAAAACTAGGCTCTTGTTTGAGTATATTTTTATCGATCAATCCCTTATACATCAACCAGCCGGTTTTTGTATCCGTTGAAATGGTATAGGAAAGTTGAGCATGTGCTTTGGGGCCACAAAAAAATGTCACCAATAAAAAATAAAAAAATAAACGCATCAGAGTCCGGCTTTGATTTCTAATAAAAAACCTCTCAAATCTTTTAGTGAATCGATCAGTCCAAATCGCTGATCAGCCAATTTGCTTTTTTTGAGAAAATCCTTTGCCCCTTCGATCGTGTATTTGCGCTCGCGAAGCAAATGATGGATCAGTTTGAGGTTTTTAATGTCTTGTGGACGAAACAACCGATCGCCTTTTCCATTTTTTTTAGGCTTGAGGATATCAAATTCATTCTCCCAGAATCGAAGCAGCGAGTGATTGACTTTGAACATATTGGATACAACACCGATAGAATAATAACTCTTGGAGAACAGCTCTTCATCTTCCGGCACTTCCACCAGATCGGCAGTAGCTGCCATGTCACTGATTTTCATTCGTCCTCTTTTGGATGAGGATGACTTCGTTTTTACTATTCGAACTTTCTCAACAGTTGGAGTCCAATCCATCTCAATAGGTGCTGATGGAATTGGCGAGGTCTGCTCAACTTCATTTTTTATGGCGGACGCAGGGATTATCCCCGGCTGCTTATTCTCTTGTGCAATCGGTTCGTCCGGTAAAAAATCAAAATTGAAGGAAGATTGTTTGAGTGACATAAATTGCTGATTCGAAATTCTTGAAAAATCGCTGTAACCAAGACCTTAATTTCAAAAAGTTATACACAGTTTATCGTCCGGCAGATCAATCAAAGCTTTTAGCGCTACCAGTTGAGGCAAGTTTGAGTAGTTGGTCGTATTGGTCAGCATTCAGGTCATTGAAAAAAAAGTGGACAGGGTCAACGGCAGCTTCATTGATGTGAACCTCGTAATGACAATGAGGACCGGTACTTTTTCCTGTACTTCCCACCCATCCGATCACTTCACCCCTTTTAACTCGTTTTCCAACAGTGGCTTTTAGACGAACCATGTGTCCATACAGAGATTCATAACCATATCCATGATTGATTACAACATAGTTTCCATAGCCGCCATTTGTACTGGCTGCTACCTTCACAACACCATCACCGGTCGCATAAATGGGCGTTCCCTGGGGGGCAGTAAAATCCAATCCCTTATGCATTTTTGGAGTGCCATATACCGGATCGATACGCATACCAAACCCACTGGCTATCCTGCTCAACTGCTTGTTATTGATGGGTTGAATAGCTGGAATACTGGCGAGTTTGGCATCCTGACCTTTTATTAACTCCTTAATATTTTCATAACTGCGAAATTGAAAAACTATCCTTGCAGATAAATTATTGAGTTGACCGGCAACGTCCTGTGATAGTTCATCCTGGTCCATTTCTCTGATTTTTTCAACTTTATTTTTTTTCTCAATCAGTTTTACCCGGGTGCTATCGGGCACTGGATTAGCTTCAAAAATTGACCGATACACCTCATTGTCTCGTTTTTCCAAGTCAGACATTTGTTGTTGAAGTTCCCTCAGTCTGCTTTCCATCAAACGATAATTATCTTGAAGTACCTCATATTTCCTGTTAGATTCAATTTGCTTGGGTTGCGGTAAAAACTTCAGATATAGATAAATTACAACGGTAGATGCAACTAAAAGACCGGATAAAAATCCAAACAACCTCAGTAGTTTAACACGAAAAGGGGTTATCAACTTTTCGTATCGAAGGGTTTGTGTATTGTAAAAATATTTGACCTTCTTCATAGTTACCTGTTTGAACCATTTTTCGCAGTCGTACTGAATCCGTAAATTGCAAGCCGGTTCGGAGAATTCAATTTCAATGAACTACAAATATAATCCCATAATTTTCAATTCAGAACGTTTCAACAGAGCCAGTATGATGACCGCAGCGGAAATACGCCAACATTTTCTGGATTTTTTCAAATCCAAACAACACACCATCGTTCCATCAGCTCCCATTGTAGTTAAGAACGACCCTACCCTGCTGTTTACCAATGCAGGCATGAATCAATTCAAAGACTATTTTTTGGGAAACCAAAAGCCTCCCTATCACCGGGCTACTGATACACAGAAATGTTTACGTGTAAGCGGAAAACACAACGATCTGGAAGAAGTGGGTGTTGATACTTATCACCATACCATGTTTGAAATGTTGGGCAATTGGAGTTTTGGCGACTCGGAGAATCCCGAGGCTGGATACTTTAAAGCAGAAGCCATTGCTTGGAGCTGGGAATTACTGACTGAAGTATACGGTATAGAAAAAGATCGTTTGTACGTTACCGTATTTGAGGGCGATGAAAAAGATAAAATTCCCGCTTCTACCGTCGCACTGGCAGAATGGAAGAAAATTGTGAATGATGATCGCATCATTTATGGAAATAAAAAAGATAATTTTTGGGAAATGGGTGATACAGGTCCCTGTGGTCCTTGTACAGAGATCCATGTAGATTGCCGTTCTGATGAAGAAAGAGCACAGATTCCAGGAAAGAATCTGGTAAACAAAGACCATCCACAAGTCATAGAAATTTGGAATAACGTATTCATCCAATACAATCGAAAAAAAGACGGAACACTGGAACCATTGCCTGCCCGACATGTAGATACCGGCATGGGCTTCGAAAGATTGGTTCGTGTATTACAAAAGAAACAAAGCAATTATGATACGGATGTATTCACTGGAACGATTCGTGAAACTGAAAATATCACCGGAAAAAAATACACAGGTGGCGATGACAGAACCAGCGTGGCTTTCAGAGTTTTATCAGACCATATTCGCGCCATTGGATTTACCATTGCGGATGGTCAACTTCCTTCGAATACGGGTGCGGGTTATGTAATCAGACGTATACTTCGTAGAGCGGTGCGTTATTATTACTCTTACCTCGATTACAAACAACCACTTTTGCATCGATTGTTACCAGTGATTGCAACACAGTTTGAAAACGTATTCCCAGAGTTGAAGTCGCAGGAATCATTTGTATCGAAAGTGATTCGCGAAGAAGAAGATGCATTTCTGCGCACCCTCGACAAAGGATTGAAAAAAATGGATGTGCTGATGGAAACTGCAGGTGCAACTCAATCCAAACAAATTGATGGGGCAGCAGCCTTTGAATTGTTAGATACCTACGGATTCCCTATCGATCTTACCCGCTTGATCGCGCAAGAACATGGCTTATTTGTTGATGAATCGGGTTTTGAAAAGGAAATGGAGATCCAGAAAAACAGAAGTCGTTCTGCTACCGCATTGGATGCAGGTGATTGGAATATCGTTTCAGAAGGAAATTCAACCGGATTTACAGGATATGAAAAAACTGAAACAGACACCCAAATACTACGTTACAGAAAAGTGAGCGGAAAAGGAAAAGAGGCCTATCAACTTGTACTGGCTGAAACAACTTTTTATGCGGAAAGTGGCGGACAGGTAGGCGACTCGGGATATCTAATGCTCAATGGAGAAAAGATTCAGATTCAGGATACCAAAAAAGAAAATGATCTGATCATCCACCTGGCACAAAAAATTCCTGCCTCATTAAATGGAACAATAAAAGCAGTTGTCGATTCCGATCGGCGTCTACGCATTACCGTTCATCATAGTGTAACACATCTCATGCATGCTGCATTACGTCAAGTGCTGGGAACTCACGTTGCACAAAAAGGAAGTCTGGTAAACGAAGAACAACTCCGTTTCGATTTTTCTCATTTTTCGAAAATGACAGATGAGGAAATTCACCAGGTGGAAACAGTGGTCAACCAAAAGATCAGAGAAAATCATCCGGTTGTTATACGCACCATGCCGAAAGACGAAGCGATCAAACTGGGCGCCATGGCCTTGTTCGGTGAAAAGTATGGCGATCAGGTTCGTGTAGTTGTCATGGATCCCAACTACTCCATTGAGCTTTGTGGTGGAACACATGTTGGATATACTGGTGAGCTAGGATTCTTTAAAATAAAAGCAGAATCTGCGGTGGCTGCAGGCGTTCGAAGAATTGAAGCCGTATCAGGGAAAGCAGCAGAATTACTCATTCAAAATAATCTTCAGGAATTGCAATCCATTCGGGAGCAACTCAAACATCCCAAAGACTTACGCAAAGCTGTCGAACAGATGCAACTGGAACAAGTCTCTTTACAAAAAAGAATTGAGTCTTTGGAAGCTCGTCAATTGGTTGGTATTAGAAACGAGTTGATGCAAAAGGACGAAATCGTTAACCAAGTCAGCTTTATCGGTGCCGTTACCGAAGTTCCACATGCGGATGCTTTGAAAAAATTGTGCTTTGACCTCAAACATCATTTGCACGACCACGTAATCGTACTTTGCTCCAATATCGGAGGTAAAGCATACGTAGCCGTTGGGGTGAGTGAAACTGTGGTCAGTGCCAAGCAACTCGATGCTGGAAAAATGATCAAGGAAATCGTTAGTCCTTTGATACAAGGCGGTGGTGGTGGACAAAAAACTTTGGCAACAGCCGGTGGGCAAGACAGTTCCCGCTTTGATGAAATTATTCAGCAGATTAAAATGAATATCCCAGCATAATCAAATTCAATTCATCATGAACAGAAAATTGTTATTAATATCAATCGTATTTATTGGATTTTGTTTTGAAACTGTAAAAGCTCAAACAAAAGTCATACCTCAGGAAAAATCAAAAATGGTAACCATACAAATTGAAGGGGATGATGTTTTGTTGAATGGCAAACCACTAGAACAAGGTAAATCGGAAGGAAATATTATTCTCAGAAAAAAAATTATCCTTGATGGAGATGAAAGCAACGGTGGTTTGATGTTGTTACCCGAATTAGAAAACGGATCCGGTGGAAAAAAGATTTGGGAAAGTATGGACAGCACCACATTCCTGGGTGTTGTAACCGAAACCGCTGAAAAAGGAGTACTGATAGAATCTATCTTTCCAAACAGTCCTGCAGAGAAAGCTGGCTTAAAAGTGGGCGATATTTTACTTAAGGTAAATGATAACCAGATTCAAAGCCCTGAAATGTTACAACAGGTGATTAAGGCTTGCAAGCCCAACGAAACGGTTCAGATTCGTTATATGCGTGATGGGAAAAAGCAAAAGACAGAAGCCACACTTCAATCCCAAAAAGAGATCAAGCGTAAGGTGATGGTTTTTTCAGGAAACTCTACAATACAGGATTTAAATCTTGATAAACTATTGGAGAATGTAGAAGATAAAACCATCATTATCAAAGATGAATTGATGAAAGAAATCGAGGGGACAATTGATGCAACAAAAGATATGAATGTTCAAATTTTTCCAAAGAGAAAATCAAAGCTTGGATTAAAGATCCAGGATACGGAAAATGAAAGCGGCGTTCGTATTTTGGAAGTTGCTCCCGAATCGGCAGCAGAAAAAGCAGGAGTAAAAAACAATGACATTATTTTGGAAATCAACGGAAAGACAATCAAGAACACGGATGACGCACGTTATCAATTGCAGGAAACAGACGTGAGAAACAATTATTCCATGCAGATTGAACGTGACGGAAAGCGGATGATGCTCGAAGTAAAAATCCCTAAGTCGCTCAAAACAACTGATTTGTGATTTGATCAGTATTCGTCAAACAAAGAAGGCGGTGCAGAAGGCTTAGCCCTCAGCTCCGGATATTTCATCTCCGTTAAAACCTCCTGCACATTGCTGTCCTGATAACGATCTGTAATTCGCTTAACGATGGATGTAGCCTTCAAACCCATGTCTGGAAAGGGTTTCATTGAATCAATCAGCTTGTCAGCACTCATTTCCGTATCAAGCCACTTCATCCTGTCTTGCGCGGATATTATTAATGGCATTCTTTTTTTTGTGTTGTGAA
>JBILCT010000044.1:0-7167 GCA_044353025.1 Ferruginibacter sp.
ATGAGGTGGATTCCTCTGTTTTATCTGTATTGGATTCTGCACAATACATTGGAGGGGCTGTTGTCAATCAATTTGCAGAACAGCTGGCAAATTACCAAGGGTCAACATTTGTGATTCCATGCGCGAATGGTACAGATGCTCTACAAATCGCATTAATGGCGTTGGGGTTGAAAGCGGGGGATGAAGTTATTACACCATCATTTACATACATAGCCACGGTTGAAGTGGCAGCATTACTTGGCATCAAGCCTGTATTTGTTGATGTGGATCCATTGAGTTTTTGTATGGATCCTGAAACAATTGAATCTGCGATTACTCCGAATACAAAAGCCATTGTTCCGGTGCATTTATACGGACAAGCTGCAGATATGGAAAAAATCATGACCATTGCGGAAAAACATGGATTGTTTGTGGTGGAAGATAATGCACAAGCCATTGGTAATCGATACAGTTTTTCAGATGGTACGGTGAAGATGACTGGTTCCATTGGTCATATTGGTTGTACTTCATTTTATCCTTCTAAAAATCTGGGTGCTTTTGGTGACGGTGGTGCCATTTCAACCAATGATCCGGCCTTAGCTCAAAAGCTCACCATGATTGCATCGCATGGACAGTCCAGGCGTTATTACCATGATGTGGTTGGGTGTAATTCGCGATTAGATGCAATACAGGCGGCCATTTTATCAGTAAAGCTTAAACATTTGGATGAATATATTGATGCTCGAAGGAAGTCCGCTGACATTTATGACAAGGGATTTGAAAATTGTTTGTCATTACGAACGCCCCCCAGATTTTCAAATAACAAACACGTTTTTCATCAATATACATTGGTTTTAAATGAAGGGAATCGGGACGATCTGCAAAATTATCTATCAGGGCAAGGGATCCCTTCCATGATATATTATCCTGTGCCGGCCCATCGTCAACAAATGTTTGCTTCGTTTAACAGCGATCTTCAAATTTTACCCCAAACTGATTGGTTGACGGAAAGAGTGATTTCGTTGCCTATGCATACAGAGTTGGATTATGAAATGCAACTATTCATCATCGATCATGTATTGGCTTATTTTAAAAAATAAATCAACAACTTCCATATGAAATTAGCAGTAGTTGGTACCGGGTATGTTGGCTTAGTTACCGGAACATGTTTTGCAGAAACCGGAAATCAAGTGATCTGTGTTGATATTGACGAAAATAAAGTATCAAAACTAAAAAGTGGACAAGTAACCATTTTTGAACCCGGATTGGAAAAACTATTCCTTCGGAATCAAAAAGAAGGTCGATTACATTTTACAACATCGTTAGCGGAAGCTATTGAATCAGCCCAGGTTATTTTTCTTGCATTGCCAACGCCTCCGGGTGAAGATGGGAGTGCAGACCTTTCCTATATTCTGAATGTTGCCACACAGTTGGGTCGCATGCTTAATCCGAGTGATTATAAAGTGATTGTTGATAAAAGTACTGTACCGGTAGGAACTGCGGCACGTGTAAAGGCTGCTATACTTGCTTCTGCCCAACAAGATATTTCACAATCATTTGATGTGGTAAGTAATCCTGAGTTTTTGAGGGAAGGAGTGGCTGTTGACGACTTCATGAAACCTGATCGTGTTGTTATTGGAACAACATCTCCCAGGGCCATGCAGGTAATGAATGATCTTTATGCACCATTTGTTCGTCAGGGTAATCCAATTATCATGATGGATGAAGCATCTGCAGAATTGACCAAGTACGCTGCCAATTCATTTTTGGCTGTCAAGATCAGCTTCATGAATGAAATTGCACAACTTTGTGAGCGCATGGGTGCGGATGTTGATATGGTACGAAGAGGTATAGGCAGTGACGAACGAATCGGTAAAAGATTTTTATTTCCTGGCATCGGATATGGAGGAAGCTGTTTTCCCAAAGACGTAAAGGCATTGGCAAAATCTTCTTTGGATGTGCAATATGATTTCAAGATTCTTCAATCGGTGATGGAAGTGAATGAAATACAAAAAGGTCACTTAATTCCACAGATTGAAAATCATTTTGAAGGAAATCTGGAAGGCAAACATTTTGCTTTGTGGGGATTGGCTTTCAAACCGAATACCGATGATATTCGTGAGGCACCGGCTTTCCATATGATTGATGCATTACTTTCAAAAGGTGCATCCGTAACGGCCTTCGATCCTGAGGCTATGGGAAATTCCAAAGCATATTGGGGTGAGCGTATTCAATTCGTGGAAAATCAATATGATGCTTTAGCTAATGCTGATGCGCTATTAATTGCCACCGAGTGGAATGAATTTCGTACACCTGATTTTGAAAAAATTGCTGATCATCTAAAGCATAAGATCATTTTTGACGGCAGAAACTTATTTGATTTGGACAGTATGGAAAAGACCGGATTTCATTACATCAGCATCGGACGAAAAACCATTCAAGCCAAGTCCTGATCATGGAAAAAAAGAAACGCATACTCATTACCGGAGCGGCCGGATTTTTAGGATCTCATCTCTGCGATCGATTTATCGCAGAGGGATACCATGTGATAGGTATGGATAATCTGATCACCGGTGATTTGAAAAACATACAGCATTTATTCAAATTGCCTGAATTTGAGTTTTATCATCACGATGTTTCAAAATTTATTCATGTTTCGGGGCATATCGATTATATCCTGCACTTCGCTTCTCCGGCAAGCCCGATTGATTATTTGAAAATCCCTATTCAAACCCTGAAAGTAGGTTCATTGGGCACACACAATTGTTTGGGACTTGCACTCGCTAAAAAAGCCCGTATTCTCGTTGCAAGTACCAGTGAGATTTATGGTGATCCATTGGTTCATCCTCAAACAGAATCATACTGGGGTAATGTAAATCCTGTAGGTCCGCGCGGTGTTTACGATGAAGCTAAACGTTTTCAGGAAGCCATGACCATGGCTTATCATACGTTTCATGGACTTGAAACACGCATTGTTCGCATATTCAATACCTATGGACCGCGTATGCGATTAAACGATGGCAGAGCATTGCCTGCTTTTATCGGGCAAGCACTACGTGGGGAAGATCTCACTGTTTTTGGTGACGGATCTCAAACACGCAGTTTTTGTTATGTAGATGATTTGGTAGAAGGTATTTACAGATTATTATTGAGCGACTGCAGCGATCCTGTCAATCTAGGAAATCCGGATGAAATCACCTTACTGGAGTTCGCGCAAGAGATTTTAAAACTCACCGGAGCCAATCAATCTATCGTTTTCAAAAAACTACCGGAGGATGATCCCAAGCAGCGTCGTCCAGACATTCGTAAAGCGAAAGCATTGTTGAATTGGGAACCCAGTGTGAGTCGAGCTGAAGGTCTTGCAAAAACATACGAATATTTCAAACAAATGACCCCGGAAGAATTAAATCGTCAACCACTCGAATTTGCAAAAAAATAAATCATTGCACATGTATCAGGCGTTGTTAAATAAGGAAAAAACATTAGCAGTAATTGGATTAGGATACGTTGGACTCCCGATTGCGCTTGAGTTTGCTCGAAAAATAAAAGTGATCGGGTTTGATATTAATCCACAGCGGGTAGCGATGATGCAACAAGGAATAGATCCCAGTCAAGAGTTGGAAAAATCTGCTTTCGAAGGTTGTGATATTGAATTTACCCATGATCTGGAGGTTTTAAAAAAAGCAAGTTTTTATATTGTTGCTGTACCAACACCGGTGGATGAACATAATGTACCCGATTTATTACCGGTTCAACGCGCCAGTGAAACCATCGGGAAAGTGATTTCCAAAGAAGATTATGTGGTATTTGAAAGTACGGTTTACCCTGGATGCACGGAGGAAGATTGCGTACCCATTATTGAGAAATTTTCCGGCTTGAAAATGAATACGGATTTCAAAGTGGGTTATTCTCCTGAACGCATTAATCCGGGCGACAAAGAACATACCATCACTAGTATCATCAAAGTTGTGAGTGGTTGTTGTGCAGAGAGTATGGAAACGATCGCGAAAGTTTATGAGTTGGTCGTAAAGGCAGGAGTTCATCGTGCCTCATCCATTAAAGTAGCTGAAGCTGCAAAAATTATTGAAAATACACAACGAGATTTGAATATCGCCTTGATGAACGAACTCTCCATCATATTTGATCGAATGAATATCAACACCTATGAAGTGTTGGAAGCCGCTGGCACCAAATGGAACTTTCTTCGATTTCAACCCGGATTAGTTGGCGGACATTGTATAGGTGTTGATCCATACTATCTGACCTATAAATCCAAAGAATTAGGCTACGACAGTCAGGTAATACTTGCGGGCAGAGTGATCAATGATGGAATGGCAGGTTATGTGGCCAAAAAAGTACTGCAACATATTATTCAGCATTCAGGCAACATCCGTGAAAGTAATGTGTTGGTGATGGGTGCTACTTTTAAAGAAAATGTGAGCGATATCAGAAATAGTAAAGTCGCAGATGTTGTGAAAGAATTACGTTCTTTTTCTTTGAATGTCGATGTGGTAGATCCTTATGCAAGCAGCGATGAGTTGCAGCATGAATATGGATTTGGACTTAAATCTGAAATTGGAAAAGGCTATGATGCAGTCATTGTAACCGTGCCACATGACCCTTATCGTAACTTGGATGACAGCTTTTTCTCATCCATAACAAAATCACACGCGATGATTGCTGATTTAAAAGGAATTTATCGTGGTAAAATCAATCAGAGATTATACTGGAGTCTGTAACGAATTTTAATATGTCACCCAATCCATTTCATACTCAAAACTTGCAGGAATCTGATTTTCTGGTAACCGGTGGTGCCGGATTTATTGGAAGTCATATTGCAGAATACCTTTTGTTACATGGTGCCAGGAAAGTTCGTGTACTTGATAACATGGTGAATGGGTTCGAACGAAACCTGGAAATACTTCGCCAGTTTCCGGCATTTGAATTTATGGAAGGGGACATCCGAAATGCAGACACTTGCATGCAGGCATGCGCCGGTATACAATTTGTTAGTCATCAGGCTGCACTGGGCTCGGTTCCTCGCTCCATCAAAGAACCCGTTTACTTTACTGAAGTAAATGTTGGTGGATTTGCCAATATACTTCATGCCGCGGTGAATCAAGGAGTTCAAAGTTTCGTATATGCGTCTTCTTCATCTGTTTATGGAGATGAACCAAATTTGCCCAAGCGGGAAGAAAGAATTGGCAACTGTCTTTCTCCTTATGCTGCCACCAAAAAGACCAATGAGTTATATGCGCAAGTTTTTGCGGATGTGTATGGGTTGAAACTAATGGGATTTCGCTATTTCAATATATTTGGACCAAGACAAGATCCAGATGGACCATATGCTGCCGTGATTCCTTTATTTGTAAAAGGTATTTTGCGTCAAACATCGGTGTTTATCAATGGTGATGGAAACCAAACGCGAGACTTTACTTATGTAGACAATGCTGTTCAAGCAAATATTCGCGGTATGTTAACCAGCAATGAGGCAGCCTTCAACAAAGTTTATAATGTAGCTGTAGGAGAATCGTGCACCGTGAATGAACTCTATTCAGCATGTCAGTCACAATTGCATAGCAATTGGGCTCCAACGCATAGAGATCCACGTGCTGGAGATATTCGGGATTCATTGGCAGACATTTCACTCGCTCAATCTTTGCTTGGATATTTACCTGTAAAAAACATGAAAGATGGTTTAATTGAAACCATTGAGTATTTCAAAACGCTTTACCGTTAATTTTTTTTTATGCCTTTCATTGCAACAGATTTTCCCGGATTATTTGTGTTTGAACCCAAGATTTTTGAGGATGCGCGGGGATACTTTTTCGAAAGTTATAATCAAAACACTTGCGCTGAATATGGTATCAACACTGGATTTGTTCAGGATAATCAGGCGCGTTCCGTGTATGGGGTCATTCGTGGTATGCATTACCAACTAAATCCTACTCCACAAACCAAGTTTATTCGTGCTTTGCAAGGAAGGATACTGGATGTGGTTTTGGACATTCGCGTGGGCTCACCCACTTATGGGAAACATTTTTCGATTGAACTATCGGATACGAACAAACGACAATTATACATCCCACACGGATTTGCACATGCATATGCCGTATTGAGTGAAACCGCAGAAGTGTTCTACAAATGCGATCATTTTTATGATCGTCAAACGGAAGCTGGAATTCGCTTTGATGATCCGGCGTTGGGTATAGATTGGGGTATTCCGATGGAGAAGCGAATTATTTCGGATAAAGATCTTGTTCAACCATTATTTGCAGACTGTCAGAATAATTTTATCTACACCTAAAAATAATTTCATGCACATTTTGGTTACGGGTGCCAAAGGACAATTAGGATATGCACTTCAACAATGGGCAAAGCAAAAGTCTGCCTATAAATGGACGTTTTTGGATCGGTCACAATTGCCCATTGATGATGCATCGCTCGTTCAACAATGGTTTGATCAGAATAAAATCGATTATTGTATCAACGCAGCAGCATATACAGCAGTGGATAAAGCAGAGTCTGAACCAGATTCTGCAGAACGTATCAATGCGATCGGAGTTAAAAATCTGGCAGAAGCATGCTCAAAGAAACATGCGCGTCTCATTCATATTTCTACGGATTATGTATTTGATGGTACAAAATCAACAGGATATTCTACCGAGGATCTTACCGGACCTATTGGGATTTATGGTAAAACTAAACTCGAAGGAGAAAAATTTTGTTTAGATACAGATGCAAATCATATTGTAATTCGTACCTCATGGGTTTTTGGGAGTCATGGAAATAATTTCGTGAAGACGATGATTCGACTGATGAGAGAGCGCGAAGAGATTAATGTGGTCAATGATCAGGTAGGCAGACCAACATTTGTCAATGACCTGGCTGAAGCCATTGTTCGTTGCATAGATTTAGGAGATGCATGTGATGGAGGAATTTATCATTTTGCGAATAGTGGGGCGGTTTCATGGTTCAATTTTGCAGAAGAAATTCGAAATAAAATGAGGTTGAATTGTAAAGTCAATGCCATACCAACTTCTGCTTATCCAACACCAGCTAAACGTCCAGCATTTTCTATACTATTGACAGATAAATTAGAACAAACACTACAATGGAGTATCCCCACATGGGAGGATGGGTTGGAGCGTTGTTTGGACGAATTAAAAAATTAAGATGAATCTATTT
>JBILCT010000045.1:0-7160 GCA_044353025.1 Ferruginibacter sp.
CTGTTATCTTTGCAGTCCTTCTTTCAAGAAGGATCTTTAAACCCTATTGTTCACAACCAAAAAAATTTCAATTTTTATGGCTGTAAAAATGAGATTGCAACGACATGGATCAAAAAAGAGACCATTCTATTTCATCGTTGTTGCCGACAGCAGAAGTCCACGTGACGGTAAATTCATTCAAAAACTTGGTACGTACAATCCTTTGACGGTTCCAGCTACAGTTTCTGTAGATCGTCAAAAAGCATTGGATTGGCTGCAAAAAGGTGCTCAACCAACAGACACCGTGCGCCGTATTCTTTCTTTCAAGGGAGTATTGTACCTGAAACATTTGCTCAGAGGGGTCACTATGGGCCTTTTTGATGAAGCAACTGCGATGGAGCGTTTCACCAAGTGGACCAACGAACACGACAACATGGTTGCTCAGCGCCAGAGTGCACACAAGAAAGCACACATAGATCGCAGAAATCCACCGGTTGTAAAAAAAGTGGAAGTGAAATCTGAGCCTGTAGTAGAAGCTGCTCCTGAAGTGGAAGCTCCTGCTGAAACGGCAACAGACGCGCCTGCTTCAGAAGAATAACTCAATCAAACGTTTTTTATTAGTCCTGCCTAACCGGCGGGACTTTTTTTAAATATACATTCAAAGATGCCTGCCTATTATCAATTTGGAAAATTTGCAGCCAGCCACGGAGTAAAAGGAGACTTGATTCTGGTTCATTCCCTAGGTAAGAAAACAAATTTGAAGGGCGTGGAGGCCTTGTTTATCGAAACTTCCAAGGATCAGTTCTTGCCCTATTTTATTGAAAATGCCAAGGCAAGAACAGCCGATGAATTATTGGTAAAACTGGAAGGTGTGGATACAATGGAACAAGCAAGATTACTCACTCCAAAATCGGTTTGGCTTAGTGAAAAGGATTTTCATGCGCAAACAAAATCCGGTTCTGTATTGAGTTTGCTGGGTTTTGAGTTATTTGACAGAAAAATAAGTTTAGGTATCATAGAAGAGGTAATCGAGCAACCCCATCAATTGCTTTGTGTGGTTCGGATCAAAGGAATGGAAGTTATGGTGCCTATTCACGATAACAACCTGATAAACATGGATCCCAAAAAGAAAAGGGTGGAAGTGGAAGTGCCGGAAGGTTTGGTAGATGTTTATTTGAACCAATAAAAGCTTGTAAATACCAATCCTTGGGGTAAAAAATGGAGTTTGTATTTGGGTAATCACTCAATAATCCATAATTTCGCGCCTCAATTAAAACAATTATCATGAAATCGATTACCATCGAAGGTCAGCTGAGGACCGAAAGCGGCAAGAAAGCCAGCCGTCAACTTCGCTCTCAGAAACTCGTGCCAGGTGTAATTTACGGTGGAAAAGCAGAAGTCAATTTTGCTGCTCCGGCTTTCTCTTTCAGAGACATCGTGTACACTTCAGAATTTATGTTAGCAAATGTAGAGGTAGGTGGACAAGCTTATCGTTGCATTCTGAAAGACCTGCAATTTGACAAAGTAACCGACCAGTTGATCCACGTAGATTTTCTGGAACTGGTAGAAGACAAAAAAGTGATTGCCAATCTTCCACTGAAATATGTTGGATCTGCTGCTGGTGTAAAAGCGGGTGGCAAATTGGTAACCAAAATGAAAACCTTGAAAGTAAAAACTTTTCCAAAGTTTTTGAAAGAGGCCATTGAGGTTGATCTGTCTAATTTACAATTGAATGAAAACATCCGCGTAGAAAATGTGATTGCCGATAACATGGAAATCATGAACTCTCCACGTATTCCAATTGCAACCATCGTAATGACACGTCAGTTGAAGCAGGAGGAAGCTGCTGCAGCAACTGCTGCCAAAGGTGCAAAAGGCAAAAAATAATAAAGAATACAAAACTTTTAAACCCCGGCAACGGGGTTTTTTTATTTTATCTTCAATGGAAAGGAGTAGGTCAGTTGACTTACCTTTGCCTTCAAAATTTTACACATGGGAATGGATCGGAATACACTGATTGGATTTATATTGATAGGCGGATTGTTGTTGGCTATGTTCTTCTTCAACAGCAAAGATCGTTTGGCTTATGAAGCATCTCAAAAACAAATTGCCGATTCCATTGCTTTGATAAAAAAGTCGGAAGAAAAAAAGCTAACCGCTTTAAAAAAAGATACCATCGTTAAGGTTCAAGATACGGTTCAAACACGTGGATTTGTGGTAAAACCTCAACGCGCTGAATTGGTTTCGATGGAGAATGAAAAATTGCGTATCACTTTCTCATCTTTGGGAGGCAAAGTAAAATCTGTAGAACTTAAAGGATACAAAAGATATGACGGAACTCCTGTGATGATGAATCAGGCCGATGGGAATCAGCTTTCATACCGAATCAATACAGGAACCAATCAGGCTGAAGAAATACGAAATATCAATTTTCGTCCTTTACCGATTGAGAAAAATGTGGATGGTAGTCAAAGTTTAGTGATGGAAGCCAATGACAGCATGGGAAGAATAGTTCGTCATCATTATCGATTATTACCCAATGCATATCAGTTAGACATGCAGTTGGAATTCAATGATGCCGTTCAACTTTTTTCTAACAATGAAATTGCCTTGAACTGGCAACTGGAAGCAGATGCCATTGAAAAAGATGCGAAATATGAACTTACCCAAACACATATTGGGTATTCAGATAAAGATGGATTTGATTTCGAATATGCCGGTCAGGGAGATCAATTGAGTAAAGAATCTGTTCGTTGGCTTTCTTTGAAGCAGCAATTCTTTCTTACCGCTTTAATTCCAGGCTCTAATTTTAAATCTTCGCAAATTTCGTGGCAGGTTCCGGCAGAAGGAGATTCTTCAGCGAAATATCTAGCTCGTATGCAATCCAATGTGTTTGTTGGATTTGCTGCAGGGTCCAAAGCGCTTAACATCCCGATGCAATGGTATTATGGTCCGAGCGATTACAATCAACTGAAAAAACTTAATATCGGTTTAGAGCAAATCGTTCCCTACGGAAATGGAATATTCGCTTTTGTAAAATACATCAATCGATATTTTCTCTTGCCTGTTTTCGATTTTATCCAGCAGCATGTTGCCAACATGGGATTGGTGATTCTCCTAATAACGCTTCTGATTCGATTGATCACTTCACCTATTCTTTACAAGAGTTATCTCAGTGGAGCAAAAATGAAAGTCCTCAAACCAGAAGTGGACGCATTGCGTGAAAAGTTTAAAGATGATCAGCAAGCATTTGGCATGGAACAGATGAAGCTTTGGAAATCAGCCGGAGTGAATCCATTAGGCGGATGTTTACCTGCATTGTTGCAGATTCCGATTTTCATGTCTTTGTATTATTTCTTCCAAGCCAATGTCGATTTACGCGGAAAAGGGTTTTGGTGGGCTGCAGATCTTGCACAGTATGATTCTATCTATGCAATCCCATTCTCCATCCCTTTTTATGGAGACCATGTCAGCTTATTCACCATCACTGCAGTGATTACGAGTCTGTTGATTTCTTTGTACAGTATGAGTAATATGCAAGACAACAGCAATCCGATGATGAAATATATGCCTTATATATTTCCGGTTTTGTTATTAGGCGTATTTAACAATTTACCTGCAGCACTTACTTGGTATTATACGGTTTCCAATACTATTACGCTCCTACTACAGTTTGTAATTCAACGATTCATCATAGATCATGATAAAATTATTGTTGAAATAGCGGAAAATAGAAAGAAGCCTGTCAAGAAATCGAAAATGCAGGAGCGAATTGAAGCCATGCAGGAAAGTCAGCGTAAGCTACAGGATATGAAAAACAAACGCTCCTAATAACAATTTCATCCCGCAAGTTTTTCTCAGGATTATTTTGCTTATTTTTTCGAATGCAATGAAATCATTGCCTTTACTTCAATGCATACATCTCATACAGAATTGTGTGTGTAGAAGTACCATGTAATCGGTAGTAAATTACCCGATTGAATGCATCGTATTTTTCAGAGATCACTTACCACTTTTTCTCAGGCTTGATGAATAACATAAGCGCGATAATTCAAAGCAGGAAATGCAAGTATTTTCAATTTGAATGCATTGATACTTTTAAAATAAAAGCTTCGCGAAGCAGAGAGTTCAATACCTTACTTTCAAAAATTGAAATGAGGAGCCAAAAAATTGGGATGAATTAGAAAGTTGAGGATCCGGAGAAATAGGATCAAAAATTAAGGGCGGGTCTTTAGCGTTAGTTTGAGACCGGTATAACCTGGCTTTACTTCCGGACTTACCATTTTAGGTTTTGATGGAAATAGATAATAGGTATTACCTTTTTGGTAGTATCTGAGTGTTCCGTTGTTAAATTGATTTCCTTCTGATAAATTATCGAGGCGAAGAATGCCTTTCAACTTCATTCCGTTTTTCAGATTGACTGATAAACTGTTTTTAAATGTTTGATCAGTGGCGATGTTGAGTACTACATTGTTTTTAGACTTTCTACGTAAACCTCTGTCAGCGAATGAGTATACCGAAATAGAAATGACAGCACAGAAGATTAATCCATATTTAAGTAGTTGTCTCATTTCTAAATGGTAATAAAGCTTAACAAATATAATAATCTGCTTGGTTTTTTCAACATTATCAATACTTTTTTTACATCAATCATTGCTGAGGGTATATTTTTTTCTTATTTTGGGTGTAAAGGACGAGACATGAACAGAAATTCAGGTTGGCAAGATCAGGCTTCTTTTCGTGAATTACTTCAACGGTTTCATAAGTTGAGGCAAGGAGTCGCGGGTATTTATCTGGAGGAGGAGGATTTTGAACGGGTCATTAATTATTTGCTCGATGATGAGAAATATGATCAAGGTTTGGCTGCCTGTGAAATTGCACTTACTCAGCATCGATTCTCCGCTTCATTGTTAACATTAAAGGCTGAAACACTTTGTTTGATGCATCATTATCAGGATGCTTTTGATATGACTAGTCAGGCAATGACCATGGACGGCAGCTATGCAGATATTTATGTGGTTAGAGCTGATGCTGCTATGGAACTTGGCTATGAGGATCAGGTTCAGTTTTGTATGGATACCATTCTCCAGCAATTTGAGGGTATCGAAAAAATAGAGGCATTGTTTGAATTATCGGAGGTGTTTGATGATCATGAGGCTTTTGATTTGGTTTTCGAATGCATGAAAGCTATTTTAAAAACGGATCCCAATCAAGAAGAGGCATTATATAAGATTTGTTTTTGGACAGATTATACCGGTCGATCAGAAGACAGTATACGTTTGCACAAAGAGATTTTGGAAGAGCATCCTTTTAACGAGCTGGCTTGGTTCAACTTAGGCACGGCCTATCAGGGAATTAAATTGTATGAAAAAGCGATTGATGCTTATCACTATGCAGTTTCCATTAATCAGAAGTTTGATTATGCTTACCGCAACATGGGGGATGCATATATACGGTTGAAGAAATACAAAGAGGCGATTGAATCACTAGAGAAAGTATTGGAATTTGCGATGCCGGAGTCATTGCTTTATGAAGCGATCGGACATTGTTATGAACGATTGGGAAAATATGCGCAAGCCCGACTCAGTTTTAAAAAAGCGGCGCACATCAATCCGGACGATGTACAAATATCATTGCAGATAGCAAGAACTTATATGTTTGAGCAGCGCTGGGACAAGGCCATCCCTTTTTTAGAGGCAACCCTTCGACAATATCCGATGCAGCCGGATGCAAACTTAGCGCTGGCAAGATGTTTTCGTTCGACTGCACGGTATGAGGAGGCTTTACCTCATTTTGGAAACTTGTTGCAAATCAGACCTAAAAACCTACAGGGTTGGCAGGGTTTACTTGGATGTTTACTTGACATGAAAGCTTATGAGGATGGGATAGATTGTTGTACGTTGGCTTGGGATCAAACCGGCGGCAAACCCATTTTTTATTGCTGGCGGGCCATTTTTCATCTGGCATCAGGAGCGCTTAAGCAAGCAGCAGAACAAATTGACACATTGGCATTGGCTTATCCAAAGCTCATCAAAAATTTATTACAGATTTATCCGGAGGCTTTGCAACATCCAGCTATCCTGGAGGTGTTGAATCAGCATAAACTATTAAGCAAACGTCGTTCACGCAAAGGGTAGTATTTCTGCGCTAAAGGGTTATATTTGCGAAAACTGAAATCCGTATGAATTTTTCTTTAACACAGATTCCTGAACGAACCCAACAGCCCCGTATTCATGGCATCACGATGGTGATGGATAAGGGATTAAGCGCAGAGCAGGCTCGTCAAATGCTGAGTATTGGTCATCCGCACATTGATATGGTTAAACTGGGATTTGGAACTGCATTTGTAACCCCGAATCTTCAGGAAAAACTAGACATATATCGTTCCTATAACATGCCGGTTTATTTTGGCGGAACGCTGTTTGAAGCTTTTCTGATTCGTAATCAGTTTGATGATTATGTCAAAATATGTCGCGATTATGGAGTCAGCTATATGGAAGTGAGTGATGGATCCATAGAAATCTCTCATACTGATAAATGTAAATACATCCAAGTGCTTGCCCAGCATGGGGTAGTATTGAGTGAAGTGGGAAGTAAAGATGCTGCACATATTATTCCGCCCTACAAATGGATAGAGTTGATGCGTGCAGAATTGGATGCAGGTTCCGCCTACGTTATTGCAGAAGCAAGAGAAGCCGGGAATGTTGGTATTTATCGTGGAACAGGGGAGGTGAGAGAGGGCTTGGTTCAAGAAATACTTACGCAGATTCCTGCAGAAAAAATTATATGGGAAGCCCCTCAAAAAGCACAACAACTTTATTTCCTCGAACTGATCGGTTGCAATGTTAACCTGGGTAATATCGCACCTGCTGAAGTGACAGCGTTGGAAGCCATGCGTATTGGTTTGCGCGGAGATACTTTTCATCTTTACCTGAATAAGTAATCATGAATCGCTATGGATTGATCGGCTACCCGCTGGAGCATTCTTTTTCTCAGCGCTATTTTACCGATAAATTCAAACAAGCGGGTATTCAAGATGCCTGCTTTGACCTCTTCCCGCTTGAAAACATAGAACAGTTACCAAAGCTAATAGAACAACATCCAGATTTGAAAGGATTGGCGGTAACCATTCCTCACAAATCAACAGTTCTATCCCTGTTGGACGAAATTGAGCCTTCTGC
>JBILCT010000047.1:0-7103 GCA_044353025.1 Ferruginibacter sp.
CTATCAGGCATTACAGAAATATGCGAAGAATTTAAATGATCTGGCCAGGCAAGGTAAATTGGATCCGGTGATTGGCAGGGATGAAGAAATAAGAAGGACGTTGCATATTTTGAGCAGACGTTCCAAAAATAATCCGATTTTAGTAGGAGAGCCCGGTGTAGGTAAAACCGCGATTGCAGAGGGTTTGGCGATGCGCGTGATCAATGGGGATGTTCCGGATAACCTTAAATCAAAAATCATTTTTGCCTTGGATATGGGTTTGCTCATCGCCGGTGCTAAATACAAAGGTGAATTTGAAGAGCGATTGAAAGCAGTTGTAAAAGAGGTGAGTTCCAGCGACGGCGAAATCGTTTTGTTTATTGATGAAATTCACACGCTCGTAGGCGCAGGTGGTGGAGATGGTGCCATGGATGCAGCCAATATACTCAAACCCGCTTTGGCAAGAGGAGAACTGCGAGCCATTGGAGCAACAACCTTGAACGAGTATCAGAAATATTTTGAAAAAGATAAGGCACTGGAAAGAAGATTTCAGAAAGTGATGATTGATGAACCCAATGTAGAAGATGCGATTTCAATTTTACGTGGATTGAAAGAACGTTATGAAACATATCATCATGTTCGCATCAAAGACGAAGCCATTATTGCGGCTGTTGAAATGTCGAACCGTTACATCACTGATCGCTTTTTACCGGATAAAGCCATTGATTTGATTGATGAGAGTGCTGCAAAACTCAGACTGGAAATGAATTCCATGCCTGAAGAACTTGACAAATTGGAACGTCAGGTTCGTCAGCTTGAAATAGAAAGAGAAGCAATTAAGCGAGAAGAAGATGAAAGAAAACTCAATGAATTGAATCAGGAAATCGCCAATTTGGTCGTTGAGCGTGATGCATACTTGGCGAAATGGAAAAGAGAAAAAGAAGTCGTAGAAAAAATACAACAGGGAAAGGCAAATATTGAGCAACTCAAATTGGAAGCAGACCAAGCGGAAAGAAACGGAGATTATGGTAGGGTTGCAGAAATACGTTACGGCAAAATCAAAGATCAGGAATCAATGTTGTTAATATATATGCAGGATTTGGGGACCCTCAGTGAAAAGCGATTACTTAAAGAGGAAGTGGATGCAGATGATATTGCAGAAAGTATTTCAAAAGCAACCGGTATTCCTGTATCGAAAATGTTACAAGGCGAAAAGCATAAATTATTACATCTGGAAGAAGAATTACACAAGCGGGTTGTAGGGCAAGCGGAAGCAATAGAAGCCATTGCAGATGCTATTCGCAGAAGTAGGGCAGGTTTGCAGGATGAGCGCAGACCGATCGGCTCATTTATTTTTCTCGGCACAACCGGGGTAGGCAAAACTGAATTGGCGAAAGCGCTTGCTACATATTTGTTTGACGACGAGTCATTGATGACCCGTATAGACATGAGCGAATTTCAGGAGAAGCATACAGTAAGTAGACTGGTAGGCGCACCTCCCGGATATGTTGGATATGAAGAAGGAGGTCAATTGACGGAGGCAGTCAGAAGAAAACCTTATTCAGTGATATTGTTGGATGAAATGGAAAAGGCGCATCCCGATGTGTATAATGTTTTACTTCAGGTGTTGGATGATGGGCGATTGACTGATAACAAGGGAAGAGTGGTGAATTTTAAGAACACCATCATCATCATGACCAGCAATTTGGGAAGCTCCATTATTCAGGCAAATTTTGAATCCGTCTCAGAAAAAAATAAGGAAGAGGTTGTTGAACGAACAAAGGTTGAATTATTTCGATTGTTGAAAGATAATATGCGTCCGGAGTTTCTGAATAGAATAGACGAGGTTATCTTCTTTCAGCCTCTGATGAAAAATGAAATTCGTTCCATTATTCAAATTCAATTGAATGATTTAAAAAATAGAACGGGTGCTAATGGAATTGAGTTGGAGTTCAGTGATTATCTTCTAGATCATCTTGCAGAACATGGATTTGACCCTCAATTGGGGGCGCGTCCACTGAAACGCTTCATCCAAAAACAGATCATCAATCCACTCAGTAAGCGAATCCTTATGGGGGATCTTACCTCCGGATTGCCGCTCAAAGTGGATGTTTTTGACGGGGTTGTCGTATTCCATCAAGACAAAAAGAAGCTGGAATTGACTTGATTGTGGTCATGATATTTAACTAAATCATTGAAATTCAATATAAAATATACATTTAACAGTTGTTTTATCCACATCATTGGGTAATATAAGGGTAAAACCCCTATCTTTCGCCCAATCTGAAAAAAAACAAACAAAACTTTATTAAAAGGGTTTTGTTAAAAGATTAATTCGGTTTAAAGACAAAATAATAGACATGGCATTCAAAAAAGAAGTAATAACCATCATAGAGCCGAGGGATGTTTTTGTAGGAAATCCTAAGGCAGAAGTAACGCTCGAAGAGTTTGGAGAATATGAAAGCGAGCCTTGCGCAAAAGCTAATGAGATCGTCAAACAATTGTTGGAAGATTATGATGGTAGAATCAAGTTCAACTTCCGTCATTTCCCCATGACTAAAATTCATCAGCGCAGTTTGAAGGCAGGTGAAGCAGCAGTAGCCACTGCGCAAGAAGGTAAATTCTGGGAAATGCACAATATACTTTTTGCAAATCGCAGAAACCTTGGAACGACCAGTTTGAAACTTCACTCCAAAGAAGCCGGCGTGAAGAATAAAAAATTCCTGGATGATTTAGTCAATGCCACCTATGGATGGCAAGTGCAAGGAGATTTGAAAGAAGGAATCGACCGTGGTGTAAAAGATGTACCAACTTTCTTTGTGAACGGAGCGCTTGTTACCGGTAAACCAACTTATGAATCTCTTAGTAAGGCTATTGAAACAGCGCTCAAGCAGGTCAAGAAAAAGCCGGCACCTGTAAAACAAAGCGCATAGGCTTACCTCATTTAGAGTGTCCAAACTTCAACTGCAATATTGGTTGGTTGAAAGAGGTTATGGTTACGAGATCATATCAAAGTATTTCACCTTCATCTCCCCATTTTCATTCCAAGCCAAACAGCTACTAAACTTAGTACTACACTGCTTAGGATGTAAATCAGTGCCAATCCCCATTTGCCGGATTGGAGCAGTTGAATATTCTCAAAACTAAAAGTTGAAAATGTGGTAAATCCACCGCAAACTCCGGTTGCTAAAAACCATCTCCATGTTTGTGCATTTGCTGATTCCTGAGATGTCCAAGCCATCACCCATCCTATAAAAAAACTTCCGATGATGTTGATGAATCCGGTTGCTAGCCAAGGATGATTGTGTTTGAAAATATTAGAAAAACCAAAACGCAGGATGGCTCCCAACATCCCACCCATTCCTACCCATAAAAAACTTATCCAATTACTCATTTTTTCAATTACTCAATTCTAATTAAATGGGTGTGCGATTAGTTATTGTTATTACCTGTGGAAGTGAAGCGAAAATCGACCCACCATTGACCTTCCTTACGAACTAATCTCAATTCAGTAGGTTGATGCATGAAATCATTTGTGTAGCGTATAGTAGAGGTACTATCATTCAGATCTTTCCATTCTTCAATTTCGAAGCTGGCAGACTGGTATCCTTTTTTTTGATTGTCGCTCATTCTGTCATAGAAGCGTCGATAGGTTTGAAAAAGCGTTTTGTTATCCGGATCGTCCAACAATAATTTTTCCGCAGTTTTAAAATCTCCTTTCAAACTACTTGAAATGAATTGCTGTCCGGTTTCTTGTGCGGTGTTTGGTCTGCCATCTTGATCCGATCCGCATGAAAGCAACAAAACCAATGCAGGAAAAATGATGTACAATTTTTTTTTCATACGGTAAATTTGAATTATTTAAATGATAGATTTATGATCAAGCACTGTCTTTCATCGATTCTAAAACTGTATCTAATTTCTTCATTTCTTGATCAATTGAACGTTGCATGGAGTCTAGTCCTATTTTTTTTATTTCATCTAAAGCCTTGTTCATTTCTATTGACTTTTCTTTGGTAGACTCATTCAGCTGTTCCATTCCCATTCCAATCAGTGTTGATTTGTCGAAAGCGACCTTCCATTCTTTATTTATTTTCTTTAGTGTGAATGTAATGGGTGATTGATCTTTTTCTGTGTTATGTATTGTAATGTTCGCTTTGTCTGACGAGATAATTGGTTCGTCGAATTTCAAGTTAGATAGAGATGTACCTTTAATCGGCTCAGTTTTTTCTTTACTGAGTGTGCTACCCATTTCTAAAATATCCAGCAATGATTTGCTGTCATCCGTTGCAAATTGTTTGGCGGTTTTAAAATCTTTTTTCTCAAGTGCTTCCAAAAAAGATTTTAATGTTTGGCTTGGATCTGATTCATTGGTTTTACATCCGGTGAATATTGAAATTGCCAGAATTAATAAATAATAAATCGATTTTTTCATAAAAGTGGTTGTAAATAAAGGTAAGTTTTTCAATCGAATGAAATCGCAAAGATTTTTCGCATACGTTCATGAAGGAATAAATCATCTACGCCAATAAATTGTTTATTGCCAATCTTACTGGTATCAAATAGTATGGCTTTTTGACTGGATGCTGTCAGGCAGTGCGCCACCCATTCACTACAGTACATGCGTTCATTCGTTGCAAGATCAAATTTCATATCAAATGGAAGTTTTTTTTGATAATCCTTCAGAATTTTTAAACGCAGATTTAGCAAATCGATTGATTGACTGTTTAAGCGGTAAACAGCAAAACCTGATTGTGTGGTCGGATGAATGAAATCGATCAATGACTCTCTCAATAGCGACTGATCCGGATTGAATTCTCCGCCTATCGCATGATAAACGTATGCATGATTATCCTCTATTTGAATAATTCCGGCATGTGAATAATCTGTATTTCTTCTATTCAATAAGCGTAATGATTGACTTGTGAAATCTCTGCCACAACGAACAATTAAATCTCCCGGCTGAATCTTTGTGACAGCTTCACGGATTTGTGTGATTTTTGATTTTGTGGTTTGACGATTAATGTCAGACACTGAATGTTTTTCGGATGATTTTCGATCACATCCATGTAGGAAAATCGAGAGCATTAAAAAAGCAGAAACGACGCGCATCGATTAAATAATCAGGACTTGGGTTCAGTTGGTTTTCCCTGTGCTTGCTGAGTGGATGCCTCTTTTGCTTTTTGGGTTTTCTCATCTTCATTATTGTATGCCTTAATAATGGATTTAACCAGTCTATGACGAACAACATCTTCTTCATCCAATTCAATATGTGCGATGCCATCAATATTTCTCAGTAAACGTGTTGCTTTGAACAAACCGCTTTGTTGATTTTTCGGCAAATCGATTTGCGTTGGATCTCCGGTGATAATGGCTTTCGCATTTGGACCGATACGTGTCAAGAACATTTTAATCTGCAGGTCATTGGTGTTCTGTGCTTCATCCAAAATGATAAAAGCATTATCCAGCGTTCGTCCACGCATGTATGCCAGCGGCGCGATTTCAATGATGCGGGTACTCATATAATAACCCAATTTGTCTGCAGGTATCATATCATCCAGTGCATCATAAAGCGGACGTAAGTATGGATCGATTTTTTCTTTCAAATCGCCGGGAAGAAAACCTAAACTTTCACCTGCTTCTACAGCCGGACGCGTCAGAATGATTTTCTTAACGATTTTATTTTTTAATGCACGGACTGCTAGGGCAACTGCTGTATAAGTTTTACCTGTACCTGCAGGTCCGATGGCAAAAACAATGTCATTTCTTTCGCAGGCCTGCACCATCATCTTTTGGTTTTGTGTTCTGGCTCGAACGGTTTTCCCATTCGGACCAAATACCAAAACATCATTCGGATGCCGTTCAACAAAGTTGTCGATGGTTTTTTCGTCATCACCACCCAGTATTTGCTCGAAATAATTCTCACTCATGTGGCCATTACGTTGCATGTATTGAATCAGCAATTCTATTTTTTCACGGGCCTGATCGATTTGCTCGGGTGCACCACTCAATTTGAGCTGCGTGCCTCTACTCAGGATTTTTAATAATGGAAACTTACGTTTCAGTAAATCTAGTTTCCCATTGTTAACACCGAAGAACTCGATTGGATTGACGTTTTCTAAATTAATGATGTGATCAGTCAAGGGGCTTCATTTAGGTTTTGAAAATTGGAAAGGACAGATTATACATTTCCATCCACAACAATTTACAAATAAAACAAGCCTGTTTCCAAAAATTATTTTCCATCTTTTGTTAATTGGCAATAATATGAGTGAGTGCGGGAAGCCTGTCGTTAAAATCTTGCCATCATTTTCAAATTCAACAACCGAGGTGTTAATCGATTGGGTATGGCGTAAGTCGAATTTTCGAAATCTTTGATCAATTGAAAAGAAATCGTATTTGCTTTGTCTAGCACATTGAATATTTCCAAACTCAGCCACACATTTTCCAATCCTCTGAGTGGATGATGGCTTCTTCGCTTTGATTTCTCATTAAGTAATAAAGCACTGAATCCTAAATCTACGCGTAAATAAGGATCGATGATCAGTGCATTTCTGTACTTTGGGTTATCCGGTAAATTATAAGGCATATTCGAACCATACAATGCAAGAATATGGACTTTGAAATGTTGATTGGACACCAAATAATCCTGCAAAAACAATCCTATGCTCAATCTTCTGTCAGTTGGTCTGCGCAAAAATCCAATGGATTGCTTTGCACTATCAACGATGTTTTGATCGGAACTGCCAGGTTGAATGATCTCTCCGGCTGCATTGAAATAATTGTAATAAAGGTCATCCTGCAAGTCCTCTGCTGTTTTCATCCAGTTCACTGAAATCCAGCTTTCAGCATCTTTTGTTATTTCGCTGTACAATCTGCATTCCAGTCCACGCGCATATCCTCGCGCGCGATTCGTACCTAGATAACGTATACGCACATTGTCCAGATCGTATGGAATCAGATCCCAGAGTTTTTTATAATAAGCTTCTGCCTGAAAACGAACTGGCTTACGATTCGAAACTTCAAATTTTCTTTCGTAGGCCAAACTGTATTGCATGGATTTTTGCGCAAGTATAGAAGGGTCTAGTGCTCCACTCATATTGCGCATTTCTCGATAGAAAGGT
>JBILCT010000046.1:0-7103 GCA_044353025.1 Ferruginibacter sp.
GTTCAGTTCTTTCTTAGCTTCTCTTTTGATTGTTCTCTCATTTGGAACAATGCAATCTTGTAAGAAAACATTTGATGGTCCGCCTGCACCAGGCGATGTGGATATTGTAGCCAATACCAGCATCGATGCATTGAAGACCTATCATACAGTTCCCGGCGTTTATGATCTCATCAATGAAGATGTTATCATATCAGGTATTGTTGTTGCCAATGACAAGACCGGTAATTTCTACAAACAGTTGTTTATTCAGGATACAACCGGTGCGATTCAAATATTGGTGGATGCCTACAGTGTGTATGCTTCTTACCCTGTTGGTCGCCGGGTGTATGTAAAATGCAAGGGACTGACCCTTACAGATTCATACAGTAATCTGGTATTGGGTGTAAAGGCAACTATCGATGGCCTTCCCTCTATTGAAGGCATCCCGGGAAGTTTGGTGAGCAAACATTTGATCGGAGGTTCTTTAAACAATCCGGTTACACCGATTGAGGTTTCTGTATCTGATTTAGGTACATCGATGAATAATAAATACATCAATGCCTTGGTTAAATTAACCGGTTATGAGTTTGCTGCAGCTGATACATTAAAAACATTCTCAGATACTTCATCCTACAAAGCAACGACCAACCGTTTGGTCACCACAGGTTGCGGCAATGCAGTTTCCTTGACCATTCGTACCAGTGGTTATGCGAATTTTGCAGGAATCCGCCTTCCCTCAGGCAATGGCAGCATTACTGCCATTTATACAATTTATAAATCATCGCCTACCAGTACCACAACAACCAAACAAATGATCATTCGTGATACTGCGGATGTACAATTTAATGGCCCACGTTGCGGTGCACCACCTCCCGGAACAGTACTGTTGTTGAATGAAGATTTTGAAACTCAGAATGCGGTAACCGCAGCACCTTATTCACCCATTACAATCAATGGTTGGTTAAATATGCCTGAAAACTTTACACGAACCTTCGATGCACGGATTTTCAGTAATAACAAATACGCTTATCTCAGTGCTTTCGGTACCAATGCACCGGCTGTAAATACATGGTTGGTAACTAAAGCGATCAGCATGGATGGTACAAATTCAGAGACATTGACTTTTGACACCAAACAAGATTTTTATTTAACAGCAGTTCCAGGTGGAACTCCTGTTCCATCTGCACTCAAAGTATTGGTATCAACAAATTTTAGCGGTACTGGTAATCCATGGGCAGCAGGGGTAACCTGGACTGACATTACCGGTTCTGCCACACTATCACCAGGTTCTACCACTTCAAATTATCCAAGCAGTTATACCGGTTCAGGTACAATTGATATGAGTAGTTATACAGGAACCGTTTATATCGCATTCCGATATGAAGGTGCTGATTTAACCGGAACTGCCAACGATAAAACCTCAGCTTGGGAAGTGGATAATATCCGCGTAACCGGACGTCAATAATCAGTATATGCTTGAAATTTGGGAATTCACTCCATATTTTGCAGATTAAAAATTTCTATACATGAAAAAGCTTTTTACCGCCATATTTATCATGGCAAATCTTTTGACTTTTGCACAATCAACCACGGTTGTTATAAGTCAAGTATATGGAGGAGGAGGATCCGGAACAGCAACCTATCAATCTGATTATGTGGAATTACACAATATCAGTGCAGTTACTCAGGATATTTCCGGATTTAAAATCATGTATGGATCAGCTGCTGGAAATTTGGGAAGTACAGCAACCAATGTTTTCACCTTTCCTGCAAGTACAAGTATTCCTGCAGGAGGATACGTGTTAGTTGCTTCTGCGCCATCCACTGGATTGGCACCACTACCACTTACACCAGATTATACTTTTACCTTGGGATTAAGTGGTACAAATGGAAAAGTGGCCTTAGGAACTGCAGCCATGGTGAGTAATGCAACTGTTTTAGCTCAGCCTGCAGGTGCTATTATTGATTTGGTTGGATACGGAACTGCCAGTGAATATGAGGGCACAGCGGTAGCAGCTTTGAGTGGAACAACCGCTGCTTTCAGAAAGAATAATGGGTGTACGGAGACGAATAATAATACCGGTGATTTTACAACTGGTCCTCCTGCACCTAGAAATGCTTCTTCAACTGCATTCAATTGTAGTGGAGGCTCAACGATTCCCAATTTAGTCACTGGAACATTAACTTCTTTTGGGAATCAAGCCTTAAACACACCTACTGTATCACAAACGATCACTGTCAGTGGAACAAATCTGACAGGTTTCCCTGGTCAAATTGCCATCAATTCAAGTAGTACAGATTTTGAGGTTTCAAAAGATAATAATGTATTTGGATCAAGCACCACCATTACTTATGACTCTGCAACCTTATTGTCAACTTCAATTTATATTCGTTTTAATCCACAGGCGAATGGTGTAAGAAATGGTGTCATGACATTGAGTGGAGGAGGGGTTTCACCCAATGTTACTATCAATGTAACGGGTATTGGTGGTAACATTCAACCGCCTAGCACAGGTGGGATTGTAATCAGTCAGATTTATGGTGCAGGAGGAAATCCTGGTTGCTTGTATAATGCAGATTATGTTGAGCTTCATAATAATACGGGAAGCCCTCAGTCTTTGAATGGTTATTCTATTCAGTATGCATCAGCTACTCAAGCTGCAACATGGTCCGGCAAATCAAGTTTACCTGCAGTGAATATTCCTGCGGGTGGATATTTTCTAATTCAAATGGGTTCAATTGGTACAACTGGATCGGCTTTGCCAACGGTTGATTATGTTGCCTCTCCAACTATTTCAATGAGTGCAACCAATGGGCGTGTTGCACTTGTGAGTGACAATACAACACTTAGTGCTTGTCCTACAGGATCGACTATCATTGATCTTGTGGGTTATGGTACATCTATATGTTTTGAAGGTACTGCTGCTGTTGTAGCACTGGATTCTGCGAGTGCTGCATTTCGTAACAATAACGGTTGTGATGACACGAACAACAATCTGGCAGATTTTACGAAAGCAACACCTAATCCACGTAACAGTGCATCACCCATTTATCTATGTGCCGGTGCAACCACTCCCATCCTGAATGCCAGTGCGCTCCAACCTTTTGGAGATATTTGCGTGAACAATAATTCGCTGCAAATCTCCATTCTTTCAGGTTCAGACTTAACCTCATCAACTGTGCAAATCGGACCATTGAGCGGATATAGTTTTTCAACGAATATTTTAGGTCCATTTACATCTACATTAAACATTTCTTTATCAGGAACCAATTTAAGAGACACGATGGTTTATGTGCAATTTAGTCCTGCGGCAGCCATTACATATAACGGTTCTATTCCTGTGTCATGTGGTGCTACCTCATCAAATTTGGCTGTAACAGGATCAGGGTTAACCCCCACACAAACACAGTTTAGTCCAATTGCTTCTATTTGTGCAGGTGGAACTTTCCAATTGCCCACCACCTCAAACAACAGTATTCAAGGTAGCTGGTCACCAGCCATCAATAATCTTCAAACGACCACATATTTTTTCAATCCAACCGGAGGTGTTTGTGCCACACGCGATTCACTTACAGTAGTGGTTAATCAACCAACATTACCTTTATTCGATCAAGTTTCTGCCGTGTGTCGTGGCACAAGTTTTTCACTGCCTAGCACTTCAACGAACGGAATAACCGGGTCATGGTCTCCTGCTATTAATCCAAACGCAACCACCACCTATACCTTTACACCAACTACAGGACAATGTGCCAGTTCAACTTCAATGACAGTAACGGTCAATGATCCGGGTGTGGTTTCTTTGGTGGCATCAGATACAATTATTTGTAGCGGTAGCAGTTTGAACTTTTCTACTGTTTCCTTGAATAATATTACAGGTTCATGGGCACCTGCTTTTGATCCCAACACTACGACAACATACACTTTCACTCCCAATGCCGGTCAATGTGCATTGCCTGCAACTAGAAGAGTTACAGTGAATTCCACCGTTACTACAAACTTTAATGCAATTGCTCCGATTTGCAATGGAGGCGCTTTCAATCTTCCAACAACCTCTACGAATAACATTTCAGGAACTTGGTCACCAGCTATTAATAATACAGCTACCACCACATATACATTTACCCCGGAAAATGGGGTATGTGCTACTTCTCCTTCATTAACGGTCATCGTTAATCCTATATTAACTCCGAGTTTTGATAGTATACCTCCAATTTGCAGTGGAAGTACTTTTACATTAGCTACAACATCCAACAATGGTATCAGCGGAACTTGGAGTCCTGCAGTAAATCCTACAGTGACTACAAATTATATCTTTACTCCAACGGCTGGTCAATGTGCAACCAATCGTTCAATTACGGTGGTTGTGAATCCAATTGTTATTCCAACTTTTAACCCGATTGATCCTTTATGTGCCGGTGGAACAATTAATTTACCATCTTCGTCACTTAATGGAATTTCCGGTACTTGGACACCAGCTATCAATAACACGGTGACCACAACCTATACCTTTATTCCCAATGCGGGTCAATGTGCAGCCAATAACTCCGGATTAACCGTTGAAGTAATTCCGGTTGTTTTGCCAATATTTACGCAAGTAGGTCCAATTTGTGTGGGAGATACGTTTATTCTTCCTGCAACTTCCACCAATGGAATTTCCGGAACTTGGTTCCCTGCGCCGAATACATTGGTTACCACGACTTATACTTTCGTGCCTGCTAATGCTCCTTGCAGTCCAAATGCAACGATGACTGTTGAGGTAAGTGCAAATAATATACAAGTGGTTACAGGAGATAGCTCACTTATTTCGTTGCATACTGCCACACTTTCTGGTCAAATTGTTGGAGCCCTCTGTTCAACACCAAGTGCATATGGTATTGAATACTCAGGGGTGAGTGGATTTTCACCGGGTTTGGGAATTCGTATCAACTCAAATAATCGGGATACTGCCACTGGAATTTTTAGCTCAAGACTGAATGGGTTGGTTCAGAATACGGTTTACTTCTACCGAGCATTTGTTACAGCTGGCGGTTCTACCCAATACGGCGATCAAAAATTATTTACCACGGTTGGCATCGCTCAAGGTTTTACCATTTATGGTAATCCAATTTTCAGAGGGTCAACTGCAAAGTATTCACTGAGTGGGATCAAGCCCGGTAATTATCAACTTCGACTGTTGAATATACATGGGCAGCTAGTTTATCAAAAATCCATGGATGTGCCGGTGAACTTTATTGACGATCAATTTGTGGTTCCTGCGCATCTGCCGATCGGACTTTACAATCTCCAAATTGTGAATCCGTTTTTCAAAATCCAGAAAAATGTCATGATTCAATAAAAACTTCTTTTTAATTCATGAAAAGGTTCTGCCAGTCAGAACCTTTTTTTATGTCATCGTGTCACAATTGCTTGTTTGGTATTTTTTTTGAAAAAGTATAGAAAAATTATTTTGTATGCAACAAGGTCAGATCCGGGTACAAACGGAAAATATCTTCCCCATTATTAAAAAGTTCTTATACAGTGAGCACGATATTTTTATTCGTGAGTTAGTGAGCAACGCGGTAGATGCAACGCAAAAAATAAAGACCCTCTCTTCCATCGGTGAAATGAAGGGAGAATTAGGAGCGCTTCGTATAGATATTTTGCTGGATCCAGCAGCAAAAACATTAACCATCGCAGATCGTGGTATCGGTATGACAGCTGAAGAAGTTGATAAATACCTCAATCAGGTTGCATTCAGCGGAGCGGAGGAGTTTTTAGAAAAATATAAAGGACAGAATGAAGCCAATATCATCGGGCATTTTGGTTTGGGTTTTTATAGTGCATTCATGGTTAGCTCAAAAGTTGAAGTGATTTCGCAAAGTTTTCGTGAAGGTGCAAAAGCGGTCCGTTGGACATGCGATGGAAGTCCTTCATTTACTTTAGAGGAATCTCAGCGTGAATATCGGGGTACTTCCATCGTCTTGCATTTGAATGAAGAGAGCATGGAATTTTTAGAATCAGACAGAATAAAAACTGTGTTGGAAAAATTCTGTCGCTTCCTCCCCGTACCGATTTATTTCGAAGAAAATCAAATCAATAATCCACAGCCGGCTTGGACTAAAAAGCCATCGGAATTGACCGCTGAAGATTACCAGCAATTTTACAAAGAACTATATCCTTTTGGAGAACCACCATTGTTTTGGATTCATTTGAATGTAGATTATCCTTTCAATCTTACCGGGATTTTATATTTCCCTAAGATCAAGCAGAGTTATGAAATTCAGAAAGATAAAATCCAGCTCTATTCCAATCAAGTGTTTGTAACAGAGGAAGTGAAAGATATTGTTCCTGAGTTTTTAATGCTGCTCCATGGAGTGATTGATAGTCCGGATATCCCGTTGAATGTAAGTAGAAGTTATTTGCAGGGAGATCCGAACGTCAAAAAAATCAATGCGCACATTACCAAAAAAGTAGCTGACAAACTGGATGAGATTTTCAACAATGACAGAAAATCTTTTGAGGAGAAATGGGAGAGTCTGGGACTTTTTGTGAAGTATGGAATGATGACAGATGATAAATTTTTAGAAAAAGCCAATCGTTTTTTTGTATCGGAAGACACAAATGGCAAGTTCTATACGCTGGAAGAATACAAGGAACAAACATCTGCTCATCAGAAAAACAAGGAAGGAAAACATGTTATTTTATATACGACGAATCCGGTTCAACAAGATGCTTACATTCGACAGGCAACAGATAGGGGGTATGTTGTATTAAAAATGGAAACGCTGGTTGATGCCGCTTTTATCAATAATATGGAACTGAAGTGGTCGGATGTTCAATTCACAAGGGTCGATGCAGAAGTAGTTGACCAATTGATTGATAAAGAAGAAACAACCGAATCAGTATTGAATGAAGAAGAATCCAACAAAATAAAAGATTGGTTTAGTCAAAAAGTAGAAGGTGTAAATATTCAGGTAGAAGTAAAAGGACTATCGCCGGAAGCGAGTCCGGTAACTGCTACGCGTCCGGAGTTTATGCGTAGAATGAAGGATATGGCAGCAGTAGGAGGGGGAATGTCAGCTTTCTATGCAAATATGCCTGATGAGGTACAACTCACAATCAATGGTAATCATCCTATTTGTCG
>JBILCT010000048.1:0-7086 GCA_044353025.1 Ferruginibacter sp.
CGACTTTCCTGCGCATAATTATTGATGGTAACCCTGTAGAAAATGGCGCTTCGATCGTCTTTTACACGGAAGGTCATTTTAGATGACCATTCGTCATGTTCTACCAACTCGGCTGATCCTGCCGCATTGATTTTCTTACCACGTATGATTACCTCATCCGAAGCATGATTGTTGATGTATTTTTTTATGTGTTGAAGCACCTGTTTGTTCTTATGATTGCAAGAAAGCCGGCTTTCGAAAAAACCAACTTGCAAAACTAACGTAATTGTGTCGGTAGAAAATCGCTCCTTGAATAGTTTGTGGAGAAGTTAACTTGTCATTATTTTTTCACAATCAACTTTCCATTGAAATAAATCGGTAAAACGTTTGCCGTGTTGGGGGTCAGACAATGTTGTATGTCTTTATCCAAGCCAAAAGAACTGAGTCGGAGATAATGAGATGCCTGTTGATCCTTCATGTAGTTAAAAAGATCCGGTTGAGCATTTCTATAAAGACCATGGGCAATCTTTGAGGCATCACAAGCTATTTCAAAATGAGACCCGATTTTGTCTATCACTGCTCCTGCAAACAATGTGTCCTCAATATTCACACGATCCTTCCATCCGGCACAAGCAAGTACTACCGATTTTCCGGAGGTAACTAAATGCTCGCAAACGGCATCAATATTTCCAAATGAACCAGTAATAATTTCAGATGCGTTGCGCTGCAATGCCATATGTAAAAGCTTCGTTCCGTTCGTGGTGGTGAGTACCAGTGTTTTTCCGGCAATGAAAGACGTAGGATATTCGAATGGAGAGTTCCCGTATTGCAAACCCTCTGCTACTTTTCCATCTCGCTCACCGGCAGTGATGGCATCCAGTTGCTTTCCAATCTTTATGCACTCGCTTACGGTATCGACAGGAACAACGTCTCGTGCCCCATTGTGCAATGCAGCAGCAATGGTGGAAGTAGCCCTTAGCACATCAATGATAACAACCACACTATTGCTGATATCATATAAACTCAGCAAACTCGGAGAAAGTGTGGTATATAAATTCGGTTTCGTACTGTCCATCAGATAAAACGGTGTTTATAAAAAAGGAATTTTAGTTACAACCGCTTTCAAAGATTGCTGGCGAACCTGAATAAAAATTTCTGAACCCGGCGTTGCGTGAGCCGTTTGTACATAGCCCATACCAATGGCCTTGCCCAATGAGGGCGATTGTGTTCCGGATGTGACAACTCCAAGTGGGTTCCCTGCTTCATCCAAAATGGTATAACCATGACGGGCGATGCCTTTATCAATCATAGTAAATCCAACCATTTTCTTATCGACTCCATTTTTCTTCTCGGCTTCAAACTGTGTTGAATTGGTGAATGGTTTTGTAAACTTGGTGATCCAACCCAATCCGGCTTCCATCGGCGAAGTGGTATCGTCAATATCGTTTCCATACAAACAGAAACCCATTTCCAATCGAAGCGTATCACGTGCGCCCAAGCCAATAGGCTTGATACCTTGTGCTGCACCCGCTTCGAATATGGCATTCCAAATGGTTTGTGCATCCTGGTCTTTATCTTCAAAATATATTTCTACTCCACCGGCTCCGGTATAACCCGTTGCGCTGATCAATACATTTTCAATGCCGGCAAAGGTGCCTTTAGTAAATGTATAATAAGCCAGATTCAACAAGTCCATATCGGTGAGTGATTGCAGGATTTTCGTGGCATTCGGACCCTGAACTGCCAACAAACCTGTTTTGTCAGAGATGTTGTGCATCTCCACATTGCTTGTGTTGTGGGCAACAATCCAGTCCCAGTCTTTTTGGATATTACCTGCGTTTACCACCAACATATAAGAGGCGTTTTCTTCCAAGCAATACACCAACAAATCATCCACGATTCCACCTGTTTCGTTGGGCATGCAACTGTATTGCGCTTTTCCTTTAGTCAGCTTAGCCGCATCATTGGTGGTGATGCGTTGAATCAGATCAAGGGCATCCGGACCCTTCAAAACAAATTCACCCATGTGGCTCACATCAAAAACGCCGGCATTGTTTCGAACAGCCAGGTGTTCTTCATTTATCCCGGTATAGGAAATAGGCATATTAAATCCTGCGAATTCAGCCATTTTCGCGCCTAATGCCAAGTGATTTTCTGTGAAAGGAGTTCGCTTCATAATGTAAAATTGAGCGGCAAAGTTAAGCTAAAAAAATCCCGCGTTGTAAACAAACAGTAATGATAAAAATGAAACGATTAAGAAAAGGATGATTGAAATATTTTTCTTCCTGAACGCTATAAAATTGAAGATCTTTCTAAAAATTTTGGTCAGTCCGCCTCAATACGGTTACTTAGCCGCTCATTTTATACTACAGATGATAAAAAAAATCCTTTTTATTGCGTTATCCGTTACATTATTATGGTCATGTGCTTCAAAAAAAGGTTTTCGGGAACGGGGAGATGCGGAGCGTTCTCTGCAAGATGCGATTCGCTTTTTGAATAGAAATCCGGAAGATACCGCAGCCCGAAGAGCGATACCCGTTTTATATCAGCAGATATCATTACGGTACCTGGATCAGATTCGCGTAAATAGAATGAGCAGTCAGCCGGAACATTGGGACCAGATGATTGCAAACTATAGTCGATTGCAGCAAGTCTATGATTGGATTATGCAATCTACTGCTGCATATAAATTGGTAACGCCCGTGAGCTACAGTACAGAAATTTTTTCCTGCAAAGACTCTGCCGCTATGCAATATTATCAATTGGGTGAGCAAATGTTGGATCAGCGTGGAAGAGCGTCGGCACAAAAAGCGTATCAGTCTTTTAAAAGAGCCAATCAATATATTCCGGGTTATCGGGATGTTCAGGAAAAAATGCAGGAAGCAATTTTAAAAGGAACAGTGCAGGTTGTGATCATGCCAATTCAAGATCAGCAGAACTCAGCGCCTCAAACATCTAATTTATTTGGACAACGTAACAGCAATGATCTTTTTCAACAACGCTTGGTCAATGAGTTGGAAACCGAAAGAAGTACACCTGCACGTTTTTACACGGAAAAAGAGGCAAGGGTTAAAGATTTGAATGCAGACTGGATCGTAAACATCAGTTTGAAAGGAATACAATACGGAACGCCAACAGAGCGGATAGAAAAAAGAACGGTCACAAAGCAAACACCGATTGGAACAGACTCTATGGGACAAACCATTTACAAAACTTTGTATGCGACCATTCAAACTCGAAGGATAGAGCAAAAAGCGAACGGAATTTTACAGGTAAACATCATGGATGTGCAAACGAATCGGGAAATCTCTTCTCGAACCATTCAAGATAATTACGAGTGGACTTTGTTATCCAGTACATTTCAGGGAGATCGAAGAGCGCTGGGTCCGGAGGATTGGGAACAAATCAATAATAGTCAGAACCAGCCACCAAGAAGAGAAGCGATTTTATCCGAGCTGTATAAAAAATTCTTTCCGACGGTTACGCAGGAGATTAGGAGAGGTTGCGAATGGGATTATTGATGGAGGGTAAGTATGTATGATTTTTAGAAATTCTAAAAGCTACAACTCGTGTATTTAATAATTTTTATTCGCGTATGGTAATTATTCCACAATGCACACCATTAGAAATTAGAAAAGAACAAAGCTTTTAGATGCATAAAGTAGAAATTTAGCGAAAGCCAAAACAAGAGAGAAATTGCAGCTTGAAAAATTATGATTTAAAAAAATGATTCGTTTAAATTCAATATCAAAAATTTAGACGCATGAATTAATCTCAATCAACCAGGCAACAATTTTATAAACCCCATGAATTATTTATTTTGGATTGTGATTCTTCTGTTTTCTTTACTCGCACTGGTTGTGCTTATTATTTTGGGCGTAGCTTATGCTATGCAAAGTTTCTCGAAACCCACAACGAAAGAAGATTCAATCCATCAAATCAAGATTTTTTTAGGTTATCACTTTGAAGATGGTTATGAGTTTCTTGAAATCGATTCTAAAAACTATCATCCTAACAGACCCCTGCAAGTTATTTTGAAATTGAATGATGACTTAATGGCCAAAATCGAATCTTATTTGACAACCATTGAACCATATTTGAATGAAAAAGTGAATCAGAAAAATAATGTTAAGTATATTGAAAGTGTAATGAAAAGTGATTCCTGTTTTGAAAAAACACACACTGCATTAAATATTATTTCAGCGGATCAAGAAATCGAGTTTTTTATTGCAAAACTCAAAATAGATTTCAAAGAGAAGCTGTTATTTTACAACGAAACCGAAATATAAATTCAACATAAAATGAAAATTCTATTCGCTGCGCTTTTCTCAACAACAATTCTAATTAGTTGTAACAACCAATCAGGAGAGCAACCAATCAATAAAACAAATGATGATAGTGCAGAGGTAGAAACATCGGATGATACCAAGCGTTGCCTTATCAATGTTGACTGGGTCTATCCAAACAATACGAATCCAACTGCAGCATGGAAGTTTTCCTCAGATGGAACCTTTAATTCGAGTACTACTGCCTTTGGTGGAATGAGCACATGGGGTAACTGGGAAATTCTTGATGCGGGAAAAATCAAAATTTCTTACACTAAAACTTCTGTGGGTTCTTTACCCGATGACCAAATTCTAATGATGACATCTTGTAACAGTCTCAAAGTGGGCTCTACGGTATATCATAAAGAATAGCGTAATCATGATTTTGTTTCAAACCTAGAATTTTCATCCGAAACACCACGAATCCATTAAAGACAATTTATTTGAGTTCAATTAGAAAACGTTTGCTCCCAAAAAATGAATACAGAAATCGCTGAATACAATCAAAATCAGATTTCGGAAGACCAAAAAATTTGCGAATTGATCGCATCAATCATCTCCAACGAATTACCCGAGGCTGTACATAAAATATGGCATCGTCACCCTGTATGGTTTTTGAATGAAAACCCAATTGTTGGTTATAGCAAACAAAAGCGTGGAATTAGATTAATGTTTTGGAGTGGAAAAGATTTTGAAGAAAATGATCTGAATGTTATTGGCGAAAAATTTAAAGATGCATCCATATTTTACAACAACGTAACAGAAATAAAAACAAATGATCTGAAGCGATGGATTGAAAAATCCAAAGACATTCAATGGGATTATAAAAACATTGTCAAAAGAAAAGGAAAACTGGAGCGATTAAAATAGTGACAGGCATTCTATTTTATCCCGGAATTAAAAAAGGCATACATTAGACAGAAGAGAATTAATGAGTTCAAAAAACGAACGCGCTTTCAAAAAGCAGATTTTTACCTGTGTTTTTTCAACTATAGCCAAAATATAATGGGCTACATATAATTTGATTCAGATAAGACCGAAATGTAAGAACTTTATGTTTTAAAATGATCCTATATTGAAGCGAATCGACTCTCTTACAGGTATTCGGGCTTTAGCAGTAGTACTTGTTTTTATTTATCACAACAAAAAATACTGGCATCAAAATCTTCATCCTGAAATAATCAGAATTATCACTGAATTTCATGTAGGCGTATCATTCTTTTTTGTGCTTAGCGGATTCTTAATTGGTTACATTTATGAAGATAATGCGGCAAAATCACGCAAAGCGTATTTTAATTATTTGGTGGTTCGCATGGCACGCATTTTTCCTCTGTACTGGTTTATATTAACACTTTATTATTTAGACCCTCGATTTGGTAATTACAAATTTTCTCTATTATCATATACACTTACACATGGCTTTTCAAACAAACTTAACCTAAATGCCATTGCTCAATCTTGGTCGCTGTCTGTAGAGTTTAGTTTTTATTTACTTGCTCCCTTTCTTTTTTTTATTTTGAAAAAAAGCAGATGGTGGTTATTATTTTTCATAATATCACTTTTCGGACTGTTCAATATAACTGGTTTAGTTTGGGAACAGATAGATGGCAATCCGAATCAATTTTTTAGCCCTTTTTCATTTTTGCTTTCAGGAACATTCCCCGGAAGAGCATCGGAATTCGTTTTTGGAATGATACTTGCTTGGTCTTTTAAAAACAAAAAATTAAAAAAGCTGTATAATAGTCGAAACAAAACAATCGTAGGCTTTATAGGAACATTTATTTCCTTATATGGTATGGGTATGTTTCAAGATAAGCTTCATCATCACGGATACGAACATCCTGTCGGACGGTTAATCTCAATTGCAATAATCCCAGCATTCATAACCATTTTTTATGCAGGACTGATCACTGAAAGAACCTGGATAAACAGATTTTTTGCATCTAAATGCTTGGTACTACTTGGAAATGCCTCCTTTGCATTTTACCTGGTTCATATCAGTTATATCAACATTAAAATTCGTGAAATTTGGCTCGGGTCAGATAGAAACTTTGTTATACTTTGGACTCTCTCAATCCTCCTTTATTGGACGATTGAAAATCCTATATACCACTGGACTCGTAATAAATTGAACAAAAAATAGCGTGAAATTAAAATTGAACTTTTTCTTTTTAATATGTGAACGCAAGGATAGAATGAATAGCGTTATTTAGATTCGATCTATTTTTTGAAGTAATTATTGATATCACTAAAATTTGCATAAGATTTGCATGAAATCAAGATTTGTCAATTGTTACAAAAAGCAAAAAGCGCATTTAATTCTTGATTGTTCTTTTAAATCATAAACTTGATTAATGAACAATAAATTATTCTATACTTTCATTTTATTTTTTGCATGCTGTTCTACTACTCATGCTCAATTTTCAAATTCAGAATTACAAAGTTTGAATAGCTATTGTGCCTGTGAAGAAAATAGGCAACGCTCAGATTCCTCATTAATAAATGCAGGCGGCCTGCAAATTATCAAAACGGGCTACGAGATGACTTTGCTGGAAAAAGTCATTGTAAAAGGATCTTGTTGGGATTTTGTCAATCATGTTTTTATGAAAGCAGGTTTGGCAGAAAATAAAAAAACAGTTTTCAAGTCCAAGAAAAATGGTCCATATGTTTTATCCTCCATTGTTCAACCGGGAGACTGGATTTATCACGTTAATCACCAATTAAACAATGTAGAGCACAGTGCAATCTTCGTTTGCTGGAAAGATTTTTCCAAACGAATTGG
>JBILCT010000076.1:0-5876 GCA_044353025.1 Ferruginibacter sp.
ACCTGTAAACATGCCCAAATTTCGGAATAATATTTGTCAATATTTTTTGTTTTGGAATAAAAATATATCTTTGCGTTCCTTCAAAGAAGGGTAAATCTAAAATAAAAGGACATTACATTATGTTGATTATCGATTCAAAGGACTGCGAAAACATTGACAAAGCACTCAAGAAGTACAAGAAGAAATTTGAAAAAAGTCGCATACTTATGCAGCTTCGTGAGCGTCAGTCATTCACAAAGCCATCTGTAAAACGTCGTACAGAGGTGTTGAAAGCAGTTTATCGTCAGAATCTGGAAACAGGAAAACTCGATTAACGAGCAATTTCTTCAAAAGATATTCTACCGATTACCGGAGTTATGATTAACTTAGGTAATCGGTTTTTTATGCATAGTCAAATCCATACCCAGATAGAATCATTTCTGAATTATTTAAAATTTCAGAAGCGCTATTCACAACATACTTTAATTGCTTACCGAAACGATTTGGAATCATTTTCCGAATTTGTTGAGGCTCAGTTTGAATGTAGCGAGGCTTTACAAATTAAGCCGGTGTTTATCAGAACATGGTTAGCGAATTTGCGAAATGAGAGGCAAACTCCCAGAACCATCAATCGTAAAATCTCCGCATTAAAATCTTTTTTTAAATTTTTATTGCGTCAGGATTTGATTAAAGTCAGTCCAATGACCACCATCGTTAGTCCAAAACAAGGAAAGCGTTTGCCTGAGTTTGTAGATCAGCGAGATACCACGTTGTTACTGGAGAAGGTTGAATTTCCTGATACCTGGACTGGACATACAGAACGTCTGGTTATTTCCTTGCTATACCAAACTGGTATGAGGGAGGCTGAATTGATTGGTATCAGAAATGATCAGATAGATCGGAGTAAATGCGCTATCAAGGTATTGGGTAAAGGAAATAAGGAAAGAATCATACCTGTTTCTCAGGAATTGCTGCTGGAAATCTTGCAATATCAGGAGAGAAAAAAGGAATTGAATAATATTGAAGATGCAGCAAATTTATTGGTCAGAGAGAATGGAAAAAAATTATATCCCAAATGGGTGTATTTGGTTGTCAAAAAGTATTTGAGTCTGGTTACAACGATTGATAAGAAAAGTCCACATATCCTTCGTCATAGTTTCGCTACCCACCTGAGTAACAATGGGGCTGAGTTAAATGCGGTCAAAGAATTGCTGGGACATAGCAGCTTGGCTGCCACGCAAGTATATACGCATAATACGATTGAAAAGCTGAAGGATATTTATCGTAGAGCGCATCCCAAAGCATAGCGTTAAAAAAAATAAAATCAGGATAATTTTTTTGGTCTAATTCCGTTTAGTAAGTAAATTATGAACGGAATTAGAAATCAATTCCGAAGTGTTTTCTAAAAAAATATTCATCACTTTAAAAATTGAACACATGAATCTTTCCATCCAGACCGTACATTTTGATGCAGACAGCAAATTGAAGCAACACATTGAGAAGAAAGTTTTGAAGTTGACGCAGTTTCATGATCGTATCACGAGGGTTGACATTTATTTAAAGTTGGATAATTTGGTACATACTATTAAAGACAAAGTGGTAGAGATCAAAGTAGGAATTCCACGCCATGAATTTTTTGTAAAATACAGTTGTAAGTCTTTCGAGGCTAGTTTTGATCAGGCTTTGACAGCTTTGATAAATCAAATCAAAAAGCGAAAGGAAAAGCAAGCTGCATAAGTATTTTGGAAAAGGCCGCTCAACAAAAGAGCGGTTTTTTTTTGCAAAGCTGCGAGGCATGTGTGAATTAGCAGGATGCAACAAGTGATATTGAAAGGGGTTTTTAAAAAAAAATTCAATGTTGAATAAAAAAAACGATTCAATTTTTTGGAATTGATCATTTTCACTTACTTTTGCCTTCCGAAAAATGGACCTGATACGTCGTGTTCTTTTTTATAGTTCTTTTTTTTGTGTTATCAATTTGATTTGTTGAGAGAAGGCATTCTAATTAGAATTCCGATTTCAATTTGAAACGATGATAGTAAGCCGAGGTAGCTCAGTTGGTAGAGCAGCTGATTTGTAATCAGCAGGTCGTGGGTTCGACTCCCTTCCTCGGCTCTACTTTTTGGTAAGTAAGGGCAGTTTCCAGAGCGGCCAAATGGGGCGGACTGTAAATCCGCTGTCTTTCGACTTCGGTGGTTCGAATCCACCACTGCCCACAAACGGTTTCAAGATTGTCTGATCTCAACAAGTAATAAGCGGAAGTAGCTCATTTGGTAGAGCGATAGCCTTCCAAGCTATAGGTGGCCGGTTCGAGCCCGGTCTTCCGCTCAATATAAGCCGTGGTAGCTCAGGGGTAGAGCACTTCCTTGGTAGGGAAGGGGTCGTGAGTTCGATTCTCACCTATGGCTCAACACGGAAATGTTTGTCCTTTATCGGTGGACCTTAAATACCGACAAAACAATTTTTAAAACAACAATTAAAAACTAAACAATGGCAAAAGAATCATTCAAGAGGGATAAACCCCACCTGAACGTTGGTACCATCGGTCACGTTGACCATGGTAAAACCACACTTACCGCCGCTATCACCGATGTTTTGTCAAAAAAAGGTCTAGCGGAAAAGAAAAACTATGATGATATCGATGGAGCTCCTGAAGAAAAAGAGCGTGGTATCACCATTAATACTGCTCACGTAGAATATGCAACTGCGACGCGTCACTACGCTCACGTAGATTGTCCTGGTCACGCCGACTATGTTAAGAATATGATTACCGGTGCTGCTCAGATGGACGGTGCTATCCTTGTAGTTGCTGCTACGGATGGTCCAATGCCACAAACAAAAGAGCATATCCTGCTTGCTCGTCAGGTAGGTGTTCCACAAATCGTAGTATTCATGAACAAGGTTGATCTTGTGGATGATGCTGAATTGTTGGAATTGGTTGAAATGGAAATTCGTGAATTGTTATCTTCATATGGTTTTGATGGTGATAATACACCAATCATCCAGGGTTCTGCTACCGGCGCTTTGGCTGGAGAAGACAAGTGGGTTGCAAAGATCGACGAGTTGATGGCAGCTGTTGACAGCTACATTCCATTGCCTCCACGTCTGGTTGATCAGGCATTCTTGATGTCTGTGGAAGACGTATTCTCAATCACCGGTCGTGGTACTGTTGCTACAGGACGTATCGAGCGTGGTCGTATCAAAGTGGGTGAGCCAATCGAAATCGTTGGTTTACAAGAAAAGCCACTTTCTTCAACCGTTACCGGTGTAGAAATGTTCAAAAAATTATTGGATGAAGGTGAAGCAGGTGACAACGCAGGTTTATTGCTTCGTGGTATTGAAAAGACTCAAATCCGTCGTGGTATGGTTCTTTGCAAGCCAGGATCAATTACTCCGCACACTGAATTCAAATGCGAAGTTTATGTACTGAGCAAAGAAGAAGGTGGTCGTCACACTCCATTCTTCAACAAATACCGTCCTCAATTCTATTTCCGTACTACAGACGTTACCGGTGAGGTAACTTTGAACGCGGGAACTGAAATGGTGATGCCTGGCGATAACACCAGCATGAATGTAACTTTGATCCAGCCAATCGCGATGGAGAGAGGTTTGAAATTCGCGATCCGCGAAGGTGGTCGTACAGTAGGTGCAGGCCAGGTAACTGAAATTATCAAGTAATCCATTTGCCGAAGGCAATTGGATTCGTAAACGATACGCTGTATCTTTACAATCTTTCAACCAAAAGCTGTCCTGCATTTCAGGATAGCTTTTGGTTTAATACGGGCATGGTGCAATGGTAGCATACGGGTCTCCAAAACCTTTGATCTGGGTTCGAATCCTAGTGCCCGTGCAAACACAGAAAAGTTGTAAACTTAACTGTGATTCACAACCGAATGAAATCGGAAACCGGTTAATTAACAATCGATTGCGGTCGATCACTTAAATTAAAGTATCATGAATAAGTTCACCACATTTCTACGTGATTCCTACTTGGAATTGATGGAGCAGGTTAGTTGGCCAAAATGGGAGCAACTGCAACAATCTACCATGATTGTCATTGGTTCTACTTTGTTCATTACTGCGATTGTAGCTGTAATGGATTTTGTATCCAACGGATCTATGAAATTCATTTACTCTTTATTCAAATAATCATGCAAGAAACGATTGTAACAGGTAATACAACTACTGCAGAAGTGGAGTCCAAATGGTACGTTCTTCGTGTGGTGAGTGGTAAGGAAAGAAAGGTCAAGGAATATCTGGATAAGGATATTATTCGTCATGGTTGGGAAAAAGTGATTAAACAAGTTTTTCTGCCTGTTGAAAAAGTGTATAAGGTGGCGAACGGAAAAAAAGTAATGCGTGAACGTAACTTCTATCCGGGTTATATCATGATGGAAGTTGCAGGTAACAAGCTCACGGATGATATGATACAGCATATCAGCAACATCAGCAATATCATGCACTTCCTTACAGATGGTAAAGGTTCAAAAGGGAATATCATTTGTTTGCGTAAAGCGGAAGTTAACAAAATGCTTGGTAAAATGGATGAGATGAGTGATATCGGAGGAATGACCATGAGCGAACCATTCATCATTGGAGAAACCATCAAGATCATTGACGGTCCGTTTAACGATTTCAATGGAGTCATAGAAGAAGTGAATGATGAGAAAAAGAAATTGAAAGTTCAGGTTAAGATTTTCGGACGAGCAACACCGGTTGAACTTAGTTATATGCAGGTCGAAAAGATTTCTTAAAACTAGATTCATACAAATTAAAATTTTCAATCCTGCCTTCGTGCAGGATTGTTATTTTACCCCCATGCTTGTATGGCTTATAAATAAAACAGAAAAAATTCGGCCATTTCAAAATAAGCGCTTAATTTTGCGACCCCAAATAGTTCTTATTGAATTCATCCGTTGGATGATTGGGAGTGCAGACCATTATACTGCACGTTAACACCAAAAAAACCATTTTATGGCAAAAGAAATCACCGGCTACGTCAAGCTCCAATGTAAGGGAGGACAAGCCAATCCGGCGCCGCCAATCGGCCCGGCCCTCGGTTCTAAGGGTATCAACATCATGGAGTTCTGTAAGCAATTCAATGCAAGAACCCAGGATAAACCCGGAAAGGTATTACCCGTGTTGATCACGGTTTACGCCGACAAATCATTCGATTTTATTATCAAAACTCCTCCGGCTGCTGTGCAGTTGATGGATGCTGCCAAAATCAGCAGTGGCAGTAAGGAGCCAAACCGCGTAAAAGTCGGAAAAGTAACCTGGACGCAGATCGAAGAGATCGCTAAGGATAAAATGCCTGACTTAAATGCATTCACCATGAAAAGTGCCATGACCATGGTAGCCGGAACTGCACGCAGTATGGGCTTAACCGTTGAGGGTACTGCTCCCTGGGATAATAACTAATCGTCAACCTGATTCGGAAAACCGAACGAAAAAATTTTCAACATGATTACTAAAAAAAGAAAAATAGCCAACGCCAAGGTTGACGCCAATAAAGCATATACGCTGAAGGAGGCCACTACTTTGGTTAAAGAAATCAATACCACTAAATTCGACAGCTCTGTAGACTTGCACGTACGCTTGGGCGTAGATCCAAAGAAAGCGGATCAAGCCATTCGCGGTACAGTATCTTTACCTCATGGTACGGGTAAAACGAAACGCGTGTTGGTACTTTGCACACCCGATAAAGAAGCGGAAGCAAAAGCTGCCGGTGCAGATCACGTAGGATTAGACGAATTCATCAGCAAGATTGAAGGAGGATGGACAGATATCGATGTGATCGTTGCAACACCTTCTGTGATGCCTAAAATTGGTAAATTGGGTAAAGTACTGGGTCCACGTAACTTGATGCCAAATCCTAAAACAGGTACGGTAACCAA
>JBILCT010000104.1:0-5258 GCA_044353025.1 Ferruginibacter sp.
TAACAATAAGAAAGGAATTTATGCTTGCGCAGGATGTGGTTCGGAGTTATTCAGCAGCGATATGAAATTTGATGCACATTGCGGATGGCCAAGTTTTGACAACGAAATTTCTGGTAACAAAATCAAAAAAATCGAAGATCGTTCTCATGGAATGATCCGTACGGAAATTGTTTGTTCAGCTTGCAATGGACATCTCGGGCATTTGTTTGATGACGGTCCGAACCAATCCGGTAAACGATATTGTGTGAATTCGCTCTCTTTAAATTTCAAAGAGAACATTCAAAAAACACCTTACGATACCATTACACTGGGTGGCGGTTGTTATTGGTGTGTAGAAGCGGTTTATGAAAAACTGGATGGTGTCATTGATGTAGTCTCCGGATTTTCGGGTGGTTCAGTTGCAAATCCCACTTATCAGGAAGTTTGTATGGAAAAGACAGGACATGCAGAGGTAGTGCAAATTGTATTCGATCCTAGCAAAACCTCTGCAACGGAAATCTTGCAAGTTTTTTTTACAGTACATGATCCAACGACCTATCACCGACAAGGGGCAGATATTGGAGCACAATATCGCTCTGTTATTTTTTATCATAACCCTCAACAATATAAAATTGCACGAGATTTGGTTGATGAATTTAACAAGAAAAAAGTCTATGATAATCCGGTACTAACTGAAATCGAACCATTTCGTGTATTTTATGCGGCTGACGAAGAACATCAGAATTATTATATGAATAATTCAAATAAGCCTTATTGTAAAATGGTCATTCAGCCCAAGCTTGATAAATTCGAGAAAATCTTTAAAGATCGATTAAGAAAAAAAGCGCATTAAAAAAAAGCCCGAGTCCTACGATCTCGGGCTTCTAATTTTGATCATTCTATCACACGATTATCTTCGTAAAGGGCTTGCTGAATAAAGGTTTTAATCTCTTCCGTAAACAAGTCAGACAGCTGAAATAATTGTTGTCGACTCATTTTTTTGCTGAGTGCATGGAAAAATCCGGTGAGTGTTTCTCGCATCTGTATATCATTCCCAAAATCCACAGCAGCAGAAGTTGCCTCTTCCTTTCGAATCGAATTCAGCCACTCATTTAAATGATTCATGCGTTCAAAGGGTTGATTCAGATTCCATCCGTCAACATACATTCCTTTCCAGATGATAGGCATTTGAGACATCCACTGAAATGACTCTTCCACACTGATCTGGTTACGAATCGCATGTAAAATGGCCCTGGTGATTCTAAAAGCTTTGTCTGGACTTACATCCATTTCCGCTGCGATTTTATTCATCCATTCTCCGGAATGATTCAGGTATTTTTCCATGTTCATTTGAAATTAATTTTGATTATTCGTTGTGATGCTGTTCAATTTCAAAACTCAATTTCACCGTTACCCGGTATTCAATGATTTTGTTCTCTTGAACAATCGCACTTTGATCCTGAAGCCAAACCGATTTAATGTGTTTAACCGTTTTTGCTGCGTGCATAACTGCATTTTGTGCAGCATCCTCCCAACTTTTTGTTGAATTAGACATTACTTCCAGTACTTTGACTACACTCATATTTTCTGTTTTAAGGTTAACAACGGCAATTAAATCATCTATTACTTGAAAAACTTGCTCAAAACACCAATGATCTTTGTCCATGCTGATTGTTTATCAGAATGTTCATGCTGCTTTTTTAATTTTACCAATCTAAATGCCGAAACCATTATTTTAATCCAAGGGAAAACAGCACGAATTTGGTCAGTCCGCTCCTTGATAGTTTCAATACTCTCTGTTTGCAGATGGATCATTTTTGATTTGATCAATCTCAGTTCATCCAGTGATTGAATCGTTTTCGTCATTGATTTTTATTTGTAAGGTTTTGATGGCTTGGTTGGCAATCAAATCAAGAATTCGTTTTCTCCAAACAAGTATAATCAACATGATGAAGAAGAAAAAAGCGGCAACGCTTAAAAAACCTGTTTTTAGATCATGAACATATTCACCGATCCACATAGCAGCCCAGATTCCGGCAAAAAGTCCACCTCCAAATGCAAATGCTACAATGATCAACCACCAAAATCCAAGTCCAATCATCAATGCCGACTTTTCAATCAACTCAAGTTGAATGATCCATCGTTCCGTATAAACGATTGTTTTGATCGCACTCCAGATTTTTTTTAATGGCATGGCTGAGAATCGTTGAGTTTTTTAGCTGATATTCTCGCGATGTGATCCATCACGTGATTCAATGGTTTCTTCCAATTCATCGCGTAATTGTTGAAGATCTCCCTTGATTCTTGTCATGCCGTGTTGCAAGGTGTCGGATACTCTTCTTCCTGAGTGTCTGATTCTATTGCGGGTAGTGCTTCCTTTTTCTGGTGCAAACAATACGCCAAGCAGTCCGCCTACTGCAAGACCTAAGCCCAATGATACCCAGATTCCTTTGTTGTTCATGTTGTTTATTTTAAAGGTGAAAAATTCAATTGCTCAACCAAACGGCCAAAAGCCCAATCAAATAGCCGGTAACAAAACTTCCGGCTAAAAGAAAAAGAAAAATCATACCGTCTTTTTTCATTTCTCTTTTTTAATTTGATTCATGTTGATGCAAAATAGCATCTGATGAAACCTATATCTATGACCATGAACATGAATCAACTTGATCTATTACAATTAAAAAAGCCGGATAGAAATCCGGCTCGCTTTATCCAATATCCTATATGAAAAACCCGAAACAAAAGTAGGTGCTGCTTTATCACTTTTAAATGATCAAAATCAGCTCAGTGAATGAGCTTCGTTTTTTGTATAAAAAATTATTGTTCATTTTTTCTTATTTTCTTTTTAAAATAGCCTCTTAATAAAAAGCTTGATTGCAATGCCTTTAAGTTTTCCTCCAATAACTTTCCTGACTTATTAAGTCGCTCTATTGTTTCTGATAGATTTTCTCGCATCATGCTATCTTTCATCACAAGATTCAAAACGCCCGGCCCTTCTTCAAGATCGGTTTTCAAATCATTCATTACTTCATTGATTACATAAATGCTTTGATCCAGTTTTGCTGAGGTGCTATTCAATCCAAAAATCAAAGATTCTGATTGGTTCGCCCATGCTGTATCGCCAATTAGCTTCCCAAGCAATCCATCTTGATTGTTTATTTTTTGCATGTTAGTTTGGACGAGTCGACTGCTCTCCAATAATGCTTTCACAGTTTTATTTAATCCAATGGCTGATTGAGATATTTCACTATGTATTGATGTATCATTCATCCATCTTTTCCAGCCTTTGGATTGTTGAATACTATCTGTAATTTTTCTGATATTTTTAAAAATAAGATTCAACTCCTGATTTGATTGATCAAGTGTAGCCAATAATTTATCTGTGTCAACCGGTTTAACAGATGGCAGCAAATCATTATTGTCTGCAATAGTACTTGGATAATTTCCATGGGCAATATTGATGACTTTATTTCCTACCAATCCATCTGTCCCGATCGATACAATCGAATTTTTCAACAAGACTCCTTTTAATTTTCGACTCATACGCATATCCACTTCTACAATAGAATCATTCAGAAGCCTTATATTTTTTACTGTACCCATATCAATTCCGGCATATCGAACATTGTTTCCTTCTTTTAGGCCTTGAATATTCTTAAACCTGGCTCTGAGCAAAAAGCCTGAACTGAACAGATTTTCATTTTTGCCAATCATGTATAATAGAATCAACAAGAAAGCCGTTCCTGAAAGAACCAAAAAACCTGTTTGAATAAATTGTTTGTTTTCGTTTTTCATATTAATTATCTAATATTCGTTTCGTTATTTCAAAAAAGATTGGATAACAGGATCTGTTTCTTTTTTAAATTCATCAGGTGTGCCGGTCCAATAAATTTTTCCATTCCACAACAGCACCACACGATCAGCTGCCTCTTGAACACAGTGCATATCGTGCGTGATGATGATAGAAGCTGTTCTATACTTCATTCTCATTTCAATCATCAAATCAATGATTTCTTTCGATGTAATTGGATCCAATCCGGTTGTTGGTTCATCATAAAGTACGATTTCGGGTTTTAAGATCAATGCTCGTGCTAAGGCAATTCGCTTGCGCATTCCACCCGACAATTCTGCCGGCATCATATCAATCGTTTGAGGCAGCTGTACATCTGTTAAGCCTTGTTTAATCCACGCCTCCATTTTTTCAGCTTCCATTTTTTTCGGTGCACGTTTCAATTGAAATTCCATATTCTCTCTGACGCTCATAGAATCATACAATGCATTGCTTTGAAACAAAAAACCTATGCGGGATCTTATTTTATTCATTTCAGCATCATTCATCGTTGTAATGTCCTGATTGAATAATAAGATTGAACCCTGATCCGGTTTGAGTAAACCAATAATACATTTGATCAAGACTGATTTTCCAGATCCTGATTTTCCAAGTACTACAATATTTTCATTGGCATGTAACACTAGGTCTATTCCATTTAATACCTGATTTGTTCCAAATGAAAGATCAAGTCCTTTGATTTCTATCACTGCCTTTTCTTTATTCATCTTTATTTAATTAAACCCAAGAATTTCCGTAATCTGAACAGCTATCAGATCAATTAGAAAAATTGCAATAGAGGATATAACTACAGAGATATTTGCACTTCTTCCCACACCTTCAGTGCCACGTTGACTATAATATCCAAAATAGCTTCCGATCAATCCAACCGCAGCCCCGAAAAAAAAAGTTTTTATCAAAGCGGGTAGCACATCATTCACAGAAAGCACATCAAATACTTGTGTCCAAAATAATTGAAAGCTGGTATTTCCTGATATGTTGACACCTACAAAGGAACCATACAAAGAGATAGCGTCACTCAATAAAACCAATAAAGGCAACATCAGTGTACAAGCAAGTATTCTGGTTGAAACCAAGTACCTGAATGGGTTGGCACCACTCACCTCCATGGCATCGATTTGTTCAGTAACACGCATGGAGCCTAACTCTGCGCCTATTCCCGATCCTACCTTTCCTGCGAAAATGAGTGCGGTGATCACCGGACCGATTTCACGGATAATTGAAATGCCTACGATGGCAGGAATCTGGGATTCAACACCATATTCAATCATCGTAGGTCTTAATTGCATAGTCAGTACCAAACCCAATATGAATCCTGTTAATCCAACCAGTCCCAATGATCTAAATCCTACTTCATAACATTGATGAAGAAACGAAGCATTTTCATGGCCGGGTAAAAACATGGTTTTTAAAAATCGAAATGCAAACA
>JBILCT010000050.1:0-6984 GCA_044353025.1 Ferruginibacter sp.
AGTAATGGCAGTTACTCCGGCATTTCCTCTTATTCGCTTAAAGCTGTTACCATTGATAAATTTATTCGTGATCGTCGTTTGCGTGTTACTTATCAATGTAATAGCTCCGGAATTCGTAGAAATTGAGTCCGTAACCAAATCTCCACCAAACTGATTGTTCAAGATATTACTAAAAACAGGAGCTGAACCTTGACTAATACCAAGGAAAGAACCTGCAGTTGAGGCCTGTGAACTAATAGACTTGATGATATTACCATTGATGTTGGCTGTACCGGAAATGGCACCATTCACAATCATATTCAAAGTAGCAGTACCACCGTTCGCTGTTGAAAATCCACTAATGGTATTGTCGCAAATCCTTAACGTTAATCTAGTATAGTTCGAATTTGAAGTTGATAAAGTCGATGTACGAATAGCCTCCAGTGAGTATGAACCCGCACCAGTAAAATTGGTGGCTATGCTCATGGTATTGTTAGAAATACTACTGACATTGTCTGTGGAAGGAATAGAAAATCCAGCAGTATTTGCAAAATAATCCTTCCAAATGGCTCGCGCCGTAACACCTGCATTGGTAACTGGTACACCCGCAATGGTTCCACTGGAAATGGTGTTGTGTACAACAGAATCATTGAATTGATTATTCACGTAAATACCAACGATTCCTGATTGGAAGCCGGGATAGATGTATCGATTTGAAGTATTACCAAAATCAGTAATTGTATTACCATTACCTGGCGCTCCAATCTGATTATTGTTATCAAAAGACCCTGCGAAAGTTCCTCCCAGCAAGGCAATACCGGTGTTAACGTTGCTGATGTTGTTAGACAAAATGCGGTTGCTACTGTTGAACCCTAATACAGAGTTGGTAGGATTTGTGATTCCACCACTACCAGCTACAGCACTGTCTTGATGTGATGAAGCCATATAAATACCATAGCTATTGGCATACAATCTGTTCAAACTAATGGTGTTTGAAATGATGCTGTCAAACTGACTACCATCTGTGGCGTTGCGACGCAACAAAGCAATACCAAACTCAGTCATTTTGTTGCTTGCTGGAATAGTGTCAATATTGGAAGCATTTTCTACCAAATTCAAACCACGGATGGTGATATAATCCGCTCCCTTCAATTTAATGATCGCATCATAATAACTACCAGTAGGTTGTGGTGTGAAAGCAGTTAATGTTACATTCGACGCACCGGTTCCTTTGCGGAAAATGATTTGGTTATTGGCTGTACCACTTCTCGTAATTACATAACCATTAGATGGAGCTGTTTCTGAATAACCAGGTGTCATTTCAAAAATCACTGCCCCAGATATTGCGGTGTTGATACCATTGGTATTCAAGTATGTAATCGCGGTTGCCAGTGAAGGGAAACCTCCGCAGGCAGTAGATGGAATTGTATAAATACCCGGTGTAAGTGAAGAAGCAGATACAGCAATATCTACAGAGTCTCTACCCACACAACCATTACTATTGGTTACACTTAATACATATCTGTATGATCCGGTGGTTAGGTTGTTTGGTGTATTGTAACTGCTTGTAGTTGCACCTGAAATATTCGAACCATTCACAGCCCACTGATATCCTGAAATGGTACCACCACTAGCTGTTGAAGTCAAACTAGCCAGTTGATTGGAACCGGTCAACAAAGAACTACAGTTAGAGGTTACATCTACTGTTGGAGCCGGACTAGTTGTAAGAGAAAGAATATTGGATGTGTCAATATTTGGATCTGGACACAGTATGCTTGAAGTTAGTACAACATAGGCCTGATCTCCACTGGTTGGCACATACGTATATGTTGCAGTTGAGCCAGACTGTACTGAAACTCCATTGATATGGAAATTATATGTTGCTGCACCTCCACCATTGGTTGGCGTTGCTGTGAGTAAAATATTCTGTCCAACACAAGGCGTGGTGGCGCTCAAGTTCACTACTGCTTGTTGATTGGTGTTTACCACTGCAGTATACAAGTTACTGGTTGCTGGACTTCCTGTTGCGCAAGTGGCATTAGAAGTAAGCACTACTGAAACAACTTGTCCAGCTATCAATCCACTGGTTGTGAAACTTGGACTATTGGTACCTACATTGGATGTACCAATTTTCCATTGATAAGAAGGACTGGTTCCGCCATTTGTAGGCGTTGCGGTAAAAGTAATGGTTTGTCCGACGCATAAAGGATCGCCATTGTTATCATCAGTTATGGTTACTGATACTGGTTCTGTAGGTAACACAGTGATGGTAATCGCGTTGGAAGTATCCGGTGAACCTGTTAAACATGGTGTAGCGTTTGAAGTTAAAATAACCTGAATGGAATCACCACTGCTTAATACGGAGGTTGAATAAGTAGAAGCTGTTTCACCCGGAATGACAGCTCCATTTTTTAACCAAACATAGCTTGGACTTGTTCCTCCATTGGTTGGTGTTGCGGTAAATGTGACTGAAGTTCCGGCACAAATACTGTTATCTACATCATTAGAAGTGATGGTAGCATTGGCAACCAAAATCGGATTAACCGTCATTTTAATACCATTCGTACTGCTGTATTGTGCAGTGGTGCTGGCAATACATTGTGCATTAGACTTCACTTTTACATAGATGGAGTCGTTATTACTCAGTGTAGTGGTTGTGTATGTATTTGAAGTGGTTGATGTGAATAATGGAGTACTGCGGTTAAACCATTGGTATTCTGTAATATTGGTTGTACCAGCCGCAGGAGTGGCTGTAAATGTTACAGAAGTACCCGGACATATGGTGTTTAAAGTTGATGAAACAGAAACAAATGCCGCAGCTGATTTTTGAATCACTTGCAGTGTATCTTTTCTGGAGCAAAGTCCGTTTGAAACCGTTGCTATGAATTGTGTGGTTGCAGTGTTCGGTAGCGCTCGAACAGAATCACCTACATTACTCGGAGATCCAGCTATCGTGATGCTAGGAATACTCGTCCAATTGAATTGGGTTGGAGCAGTATAAGCGACTTTTAAAGACCAGCTTGTAAGCTTGGCTAGAAATCCAGACCATGCATCATGTGCAATTAAATCCCAGTTTCCATTCATTACGGTATAAAGATCAGTCCAGTTTGTAGCGTTTGGCTGTGGTGTCAATACAGTGCTAGCACATGACTGTCCTGATGCAGTTGTCGCCAGGGTTGCGGCAAACGTTCCGGTATAAGGTGGTGTTCCTGACACTAAAGTTGGGGCACCCGCTACTGAGGTAAATCGGGTTCCGATAAAATTATTGCTACTCGTAACGGAACCTGAACCTCCACGATCTTTCAAAGTAATAATTTTACCATTGGGAGCTCGTAATTGGAAAACCAAATCTGGATTCGTGGCGGATGTACTGGATGTATTTAATTCAACAATGATACTATCAATCACGGCTCCAACTGGTAAATTAGGAACAGTTACGCTGCTGATGACAGGAGTGGTACATCCTGCGTCAGGTATTGAAAGGTCGATTGTTCCTGTGGAGTAAATATCCGACCCACTTACTCGTCCACCGGAAGCGGTCAATCGAACAGAATCACCCACACAAATGGTATCCTGACGGGCAGTTACATTTACAAGGGATGGTGAGCCATTCACTCGGATAGGAAGAGTTGCCAAATTCGCACAACCAAAATCCGGACTACCTACTACATTGTCTGTAGCAGTTACTGTATAGATCGTTGAGGAATTAGGAGCCACAGTGATTGAAGCACCTGTCAACGAGCCAGGTGTCCATACATAAGAGTAGTTTGGATTTACACTGGTGATATTAAGATTCGTGGTTTCGCCATCACAAATCGTATCTCTGGAAGCAGTTGGCGTATTTAATGATGGCGGAGTAGTAAGCTTGACAAAATATGGGATACGATTACTTTCACATACGAACGGAGTAAAGGTATATCTACGTCCAAATGGTACTGTACCATTGTTGGCGTTGTTTCCTAAACTATTACTACTTGTATTGCTCGAGAAAGTTACACTTTGATAATTACTTGATCCGGCAGTCAATCCAATAGATGCAGCAGTTGAAATAGACCCCATAGTACCATACCGGAATTCAATTCGTCCACCATTTTCATACAACCAGGCCTGGTACAAGAAATTGGCTAGTCCATTTAAATTTGACGTGGTTGTATTTCTCCACTGAACTTTTAAAATACGATTAGGTGAAGAACCCGTTACCTGAAATTTCACATTACCATTGGTACCGGTTGCCATATCGTCCCATAGCGGATAAATCTTTGGAATATTGGTTGTGCTCGTAACGGCATTACTGAACTGAGCAGTAGCAGTAGCGCTTCCGAGTAAGATCCAACCATCGGGACTAGCACTAAACTGGGAATAAGTATTATTGTTGAAATTGAAGGTAAATCCGATGTTTTGTACTGATGATGGCAAATCATCTCCAGGTGAGAATGCACTGAATGGATTATTGTAATCAACAATGGTAGCTGCCGTAGCTGTTAATGTATCAAACGTAGTTAAACTGTCGGACTCAAATAAATAACCACTTACCGGTCCGGGGATATAAACCGGAGGATTTGTTCTTGCGGATGCATAATATGTTGAGGTTATATTGGTAATTACCGGTGAAGTATATGAGTTACCGGTTGCGATGGGTTGACCACCAGTTGCTACACTATACCATTTTACCTCAGTACCGGCAGCTGGGGTTGCGGAGAGCGTAACAGTTCCAGGACCACATCTTCTAGCTGTGTCAGTCAGTGATGGTGTACCACTCAACAAAGGATTTACTACATTGACCGTTAACACATTGGAAAATCCTGTATCCGGCGTTGCCGTTGGACAAGTGGTTTTCAAACGGAAATAGGTGGTAGAAGTCATATTTCCGGTGCTTGCATTATTGGGGTTACCATTGTTTCCGGTTAGTGAAGCCCATGGTCCTGTTGTTGAAAAAGTTGAACGTTGCCACAGATACGAAATTCCCTCTCCCACCTGATATCCCGTAGAATTCAATTGCCCGGAACCTGACACACACAGATTAGCTACACTGGATGTTGAAATAGCCCCTGAGGTGCCTGTACAATTGGGCGCAATGAATTCATCAGCGCCAATATCCGGACGAGTTGCATTTCTGGCGTCCCCAAAAATATCTGTATTAATATTTGGTGATGAAATAGGTGTACCCAATCCATTCAAACGAGAGGTAGTTTGCAAAGCACCTAAAGTATCAATGACCACGCCTGTTCTAAACAGCGGATCCAATGAAACTGAATTCAGGTCGAAGTTGGCTGGCGATGTAACCTCCAACCAATTGGACAGGGTTTGACGAACCGCAGCTCCTATAAAACCTATATTGCCACCCGCTGTGTTCACATAGTAGTCGTTGTTGTCTAATTCATTGAAAATACTTGTTGCTGCAGTTGGGGTTACCCAAATAGCCCTACGATTACCTTGACCTTGAAAGTTTGCTAAAATATTGTTCCTAACTTTTAATCCGCCGGAGGAAGAAATGATATAAAGTGGAACAGAAGCTCCAAAGTTGGTACCAAAGTTATTGGTTGCGAGGTTGATGGTATTATAATAGAGATTGTATCCACCACCTGAACGAATGTAAATACCTATACCACTGCCTGTTGGACTGGTGTTTGAAGTCGGATTCGCATAAATGTTTCTGATGATGTTGTTATAGACATTGATGTTGGCATTGGTTTGGCCTGAACCCAAGCTGATTCCAATCGCGGCAGAGGAGCCGAAACTAGCATGCGTATTGATGATGTCGTTGATTCGGTTTCTATAAATATTCCCATTCAGGGCTGTACCAGTAATAAAAATACCCGCTGCCTCTACAAAGGTTCCGGTGTTTTCAACATTGGCAATTCTGTTGTTGAAGACGTTGAACTGATTCACATTACTCAAACGAACACCGATTCTTCCCAGGATTTGAGCAGGTGTTCCGGATCTTCCCTCTACATAGTTACCAATAATGTTATCATTGATCACCCATCCTGTATCAGGTGTTTGGGTTCTACCGATAACATTAATACCAAACAAAGCACCAAAAATTCGGTTGTTGGTGATAGTGTTGCTATCGTTTGCAGCCGGACTTATTGCTGTTATATTTGAACCACTAGATGATATGATACATGCCAGGGTAGAATCTGAACTTGTTCGCTGTCCTTTGATGACACAGTTCCTAATGGTATTGTTGGTAGCAGCATTAGAACTGCTTTCAGAGGCAATCCAAATGACAGCCGCATTCGTTGTTGCTGCGCCGTTATTGGAGAATGTGATGGCACGGTTAGTACCTCCATCGATGGTAACATAATCGGCCCCACTTAATTTCAAAATGGCCTGAGAACTTCCGCCTTCAATTAAAATATTGGAGGCACCTACAGCCGGACGAATGGTGAGCTTTTTAAAAGCGTTTGCAGTTGGATTGGCTTGAATCACCATCGGGAAAACATCCCCGGCTACCGAAGATGTGTAATTATTTAAAATGGTAAATATGACTGAATCTTCAAGACATGATATATTATAGTCATTGATTGCAGCAGTCAGGCTTGAATAATCACCACCGGTTCCAACAGTTTTTACTCCACTCAATGGATTTCTGTTAATAAACGTGAGCAAAGCAGTTGGAGGAGTAGAAGCGGCTGGTGGATTAGCTGTGTAACCGGAAGCACCCGCTGATGGGAATGCTGTCACGTTGGCTGGTGACGCAATGTCCTGAGCTACGTAATAATAGAAGATCGTATCTCCTATATTTCCATCCGCGAAAGCAAATTCATAGTTGCTGTTTCCGGTAAAAGATCCCTGAACGGAGTTGTATGTGGTGGCTGCTGATCCAACTTTGTAATACAATACCGGCAAACGGCTATCACCGAACGTGGTTGGCACACCAGTTACATCTGTAATGCGGGCGTTCGCAACAACCAAGGCACAGTTAGGGTCAATACTCGCTGAAATTACCGGAGGAAAATTGTCTCTCGGTACACCAGTAAATTCGTAGGCTCCCATATCCGG
>JBILCT010000063.1:0-6382 GCA_044353025.1 Ferruginibacter sp.
TGAATCAGGCTTGTGTTCCGAACAGTCCGCAATGGTTCAACACAGGTTTGCATGAGGTATATGGTATTACAGGAAAGCCGCAAGGACACTATTATGTGGATTCCAAAGATGGTCAGTTGAAAAAATCTACTTCTGCTTATGAGCGTCCTCAACCGCATGCTTGTTTTATCCTGAGTGTGGATGATGATTTGGTGAATGAGGGAGGCATCATGGATTTGTGGGTTCGTGAGGCACGTATTTTCAAATATGGCAGTGGTGTTGGAACGAATTTCAGCAGCATACGCGGTGAAGGTGAAAAATTAAGTGGTGGCGGTACTTCCAGTGGATTGATGAGCTTTTTGAAAATTGGCGACCGTGCGGCAGGCGCCATCAAAAGTGGTGGTACTACACGTCGTGCCGCCAAAATGGTTTGCCTGGATTTAGATCATCCTGAAATTGTTGAGTTTGTAAACTGGAAAGTACAGGAAGAAGATAAGGTAGCGGCTTTGATAGCTGCAGGATACGCCAGTGATTATGAAGGAGAAGCTTATCGTACAGTAAGTGGACAAAACAGTAATAATTCGGTTCGTATTCCAAACAGTTTCTTCCGTGTGCTTGATGAAAATGGTGAGTGGGAACTGAAGGCTCGCAGTACCGGTAAAACCATGAAAACTGTCAAAGCACAGGATCTTTGGGATCAAATCAATTATGCCGCTTGGCGTTGTGCTGACCCTGGAACACAATACGATACCACCATCAATGAATGGCATACTTGTCCTGAAGGTGGACCAATCCGCGCTTCCAATCCTTGCAGCGAGTATATGTTCCTTGACAACACTGCATGTAACTTGGCGAGTGTGAATTTGCGCCGCTTCTTCAATGAGAGCGATAACAGTTTTGATGTAACCGGTTTTGAATTTACCTGTCGTTTATGGACCGTCGTACTGGAAGTTTCTGTATTGATGGCTCAGTTCCCTTCTCAGGAAGTAGCTCAATTGAGTTATGACTACCGCACACTTGGATTAGGATATGCGAATTTGGGTAGTATGTTGATGGTAAGTGGCATTCCTTACGACAGTGAACAAGCACGCGGAATAGCAGGCGCTATCACCGCAATCATGACCGGAACTGCATACAAGACTTCTGCGGAAATGGCATCCTTCCTGGGAGCTTTTGATCGTTACGAAGAAAATAAAAAACATATGTTGCGCGTGATGCACAATCACCGTGCTGCAGCTTATGATGCTACAGATGCTTACGAAGGTTTGGAAATTCGTCCGCATGGAATCAACGCCAAATACTGTCCAGATTATTTGTTGAAAGCAGCTATCAAAGCTTGGGACGATGCTGTTCAACTAGGTGAGAAATATGGTTATCGCAATGCACAAACAACGGTAATCGCACCAACCGGAACCATCGGTTTGGTGATGGATTGTGATACTACCGGTGTTGAACCTGATTTTGCATTGGTTAAATTCAAAAAGCTGAGTGGTGGTGGATATTTCAAAATCATCAACCAAAGTGTGCCGCAAGCATTGCGCAATCTGAAATACACTGAATCAGAAATTGATGCCATTGTAAATTACGCTAAAGGCCATGCGACGCTGAACGGCGCACCGCATATCAATCCTGAGTCACTAACAGCCAAAGGTTTCCTGCCTTCAGAAATTGAAAAACTGAATGCGGCTATGGCTAGCGCCTTTGAAATCGGATTCGCATTTAACGTATATAATTTGGGAGAAGCTTGTTTGCAGCGTGTTGGCTTCACACCAACTCAATACAATGATTTCAGCTGGAGCTTGTTGGAAGCGCTGGGATATACAGACGAACAAATTGAAGCAGCGAACATCTATGTGTGCGGAACAATGACCGTAGAAGGAGCGCCATTCTTGAAAGATGAACATCTGCCGGTTTTTGATTGTGCCAACAAATGTGGTTCAATCGGAGAGCGTTATATCCATGCACACGGACATATCCGTATGATGGCAGCCGCTCAACCTTTCCTCAGTGGAGCAATCAGTAAAACCATCAACCTTCCACACGAAGCAAGCATTGAAGAAATCGCTGATTCATACCGCTTGAGCTGGGAATTGGGATTGAAAGCATGCGCTTTATATCGCGATGGATCTAAACTGAGTCAACCGCTCAGCAACAAATCGGATAAAAAGAAAAAAACGGATGAAGATACCACCGCTTCAGCATTGGACAGTGCTTTGGTTGATATGGGCAAACTCACTGTCGATGAATTATTGGAAGAAATCAACAAGCGCGTACAGAGCAGTGCAGATACTTCTTTGAAGCGTCAGTTGGCCATGATTGTAGAGCGCAGAGCACTTCCTGCCAAGCGTCGTGGATTTACTCAAAAAGCAAAAATCAACGGACAGGCACTGTTTTTACGCACCGGCGAATACAACGATGGAACCTTAGGAGAAATCTTCATTGACATGGCGAAAGAAGGTGCGACCATGCGTAGCATGTTGAACTGCTTTGCCATTGCTGTGTCTATTGGCTTACAATACGGTGTTCCTTTGGAAGAGTTTGTTGAGAAATTCGTGTTCACACGATTTGAGCCGGCCGGTATGGTAGAGCATCCAAATATCAAAACAACCACATCCATCATAGACTTCATGTTCCGCTCATTGGCTTATGAATATCTGGGAAGAACAGATCTGGTTCATGTGCTGGATAAGCCCGAACTATCGAACTTAGGCAACGAAGAATGGGATGAGGAAATGCCAACCATCGGAGACCGCAAGCCTGAATTGAGTGAAGTGCGTGTCGTTGGTGGATTGGATGTAAATAAAGCGGCAAAGCCAAGTGCAGTCGGAATGGATGCAATAAGTGCAGCAAATAAATCTATGCAAGGAGATGCGCCGGCTTGTAATACTTGCGGACATATCACCATCCGCAGCGGTACTTGCTACAAATGCTTGAACTGCGGAAACAGTCTCGGCTGCAGCTAGTATATACCAACGCTGTAAAATAAAATTGAATCCCAAAGGTGATAAAGCCTTTGGGATTTTTTTTATCCGAACAATTCTATATGAATATCTTTTTTGGGAATCTCCAATGTAGTAAGCACTTGACGCGTAAGATCAACAGCAGCTCTCCATCCACACAAATAAAACTTCGTGCCAGATTCTTTATTCAAGCAGCGTTCAATAATTGTATGAATAACTTCGGTGTCAATTTTTTCTGTGTGAAGTATATATGAAAAACCGGGGATTTCATTTTCCCATTCTGCTAATGCTGTTTCGTAAAGAACTGTGTTTAAAGATCCCGTCAAATAAAGAAGTGTAATAGAAGGGGTCTTGTTTTTAGCTTTTTTCAAAGCTTGCAACATACTACGAAAAGGCACAATGCCAATGCCATCCGCAATCATCATGATGGGTTGGTCATTATGTTCATCTAAAACGAAATTGCCCTGTGGTCCACGACAGTTCAAGGTTTGTCCGATGGAGATATGTTCGAATAAATAAGTAGTTGCCGGTCCATCCGGAACACGTTCAATCATGAGTTCACAAATACCCGCAGTTTCAGAACATTCGGCGATAGAGTAACTTCTCCAACGTTTATTGGGGCGTTCATGAATAGGTAAATCAATTGTAATGAACTGTCCTGGTTTGAAATTCAAAGGGCCTTCAGGAAATCGCAATTGGATACGTTTCAAATGTGATGAAATCGTTTCCATCTCTATAATCTCAGCTTCTTTCCAGGGCAACAACGACATGTTTGCAGAATTAGATTACAAAGGTAGGGTCAATCCATTCTTTATAAAATTGCCTTTTCACCCACTCGAATCAACTAACTTTGCGGCGCATATGAATGCAGAGGTGTTGATGAATTTTTTCAGGATGAACGACCAGACCCAATCGCTGGCCGAAAGGATTTCTATGCCGGCACCTCAACACGTTATCCTGAAAAATTTGCAAGGAAGTAGTTTGGCTTTTCAAGTGGCCGCTATTCATGCCCACCCCGATGTTTCTCGATTTCAACATGTGGTCATCTTGCGCGATGCGGAAGAAGCGGCCTATTTTCACAATACGCTGGAGAACATCACCGGTGCTTTGGACATTCTTTATTTCCCGTCTTCTTTTAAAAACAGAAAAAACTATCAACTGCTGAATAGCAGTCACGTGATGCTTCGAACAGAGGCGCTAACAAGATTGTCTACACCCGGACATCGTAAAATTTTGGTTACTTATCCGGAGGCATTGTTTGAAAAAGTAGTGTTACCCAAGTCATTGCAGGATAAGATCATGCATTTTAAACAGGCAGATCAGATTAATCTTCAGCATATCCTGGATTCATTGGCCGGTTACGGATTTACGCGTCACGATTTTGTTTATGAACCCGGACAATTCGCACTACGTGGTGGCATATTGGATATTTATTCTTTTGGAAATGACAAGCCTTATCGCATAGAGCTTTTTGGAAACGAAGTAGACAGCATCCGTATTTTCGATCCGGAATCGCAGCTCAGTGAACGAAAGCTGTTGCAGGTGAGTATCATTCCGAATGTGGAAACAGAATTTGAAACAGGCGATAAGGTTTCATTGACCGAATTTCTGCCCGAGCAAACCATCTATTGGATGCAGGATTGGAATTTCATTCGTGAAAAACTGGAATTGGAATTAGAACAGGCGATGTTGTTTTTGGAGTGGGCAAGCGCTTCTCCTGAAAAAAAAGAAACGAACGATCATGATGAGACGAATATCCTAAAGTCTGAGGTTGCTTTGGATGACTTCATGACTGCATCTATGTTTGAGCAGTCATTACAGCAGCGAACACTGATTGAAGCAGGAGCCAACAAAGGGTTCCCTTTTGTAGGTCAAGAATCTATGACGATTCAGTTTCACACTAAACCACAGCCAGCATTCAACCGGCAGTTCAATTTACTGATACAGGATCTGAAACAAAACCAGGAACAGGGATACAATCTCTTTCTGTTTGCCGAAAATCCAAAACAGCTCGAACGATTACACGTTATTTTTACTGATTTGAATGCGGAAGTGGATGTTACTCCGATTCCTTATTCCATTCATGAGGGGTTCATAGATGAGGATAAAAAATTGATTTGTTATACGGATCATCAAATTTTTCAACGCTACCATAAATACAAGGTCAAACAGGCATTCAGCAAAAACAAAGCACTGACCTTAAAAACATTGCGTGAACTACAACCCGGAGATTTTGTTTCTCACATTGATCATGGAGTAGGGGTATACAGCGGTTTACAAAAAATGGAAGTGAATGGTCGATTGCAAGAAGCCGTTCGGATTCAATACAAAGACGGTGATTTATTGTACGTGAATATATCCTCGCTGCATAAGATCAGCAAATACAGTGGCAAGGAAGGTTCCATTCCGAAGATGAATAAACTCGGTTCGGATGTCTGGAGCAAACTGAAAGAGAAAACGAAAAAGCAGGTCAAGGATATTGCCAGTGATTTGATCAAGCTCTATGCGCAACGGAAAAGTCAGAAAGGCTTTGCGCACAGTATAGACAATTACATGCAAACCGAATTGGAGGCAAGTTTTATTTATGAGGATACACCTGACCAGGCCAAAGCAACGGAGGACGTGAAGCGGGATATGGAAAGGGATTCACCGATGGATCGATTGGTTTGCGGGGATGTTGGATTTGGGAAAACAGAAGTGGCGATTCGTGCGGCATTTAAATCATGCTGTGATGGAAAACAAGCTGCTGTGCTTGTGCCAACCACCATCCTGGCCTATCAGCACTATAAAACATTCAAAGACCGACTCAAGGATTTTCCTGTAACCGTAGATTTTATCAATCGATTTAAGAGCAGTAAAGAGAAAAAAGAAACCTTGTTAAGACTGGCAGAAGGAAAGATAGACATCATCATCGGCACCCATGCTATTTTGAGTAAGGATGTGAAGTTCAAAGATTTGGGGGTGATGATTATTGATGAGGAACAGAAATTTGGAGTGAGTGCTAAAGAGAAATTGAAACACATCCGTGCTACGGTTGATTCGCTCACACTAACGGCAACGCCTATCCCAAGAACATTGCAATTCAGTTTGATGGGCGCCAGAGATCTTAGTATCATCAATACAGCGCCACCCAATCGACAACCCATTCAAACAGAGGTTTGCGTTTTCAATGAGGATCAGATTCGGGACATTATTTATTTTGAAACGGAACGAGGCGGACAGGTTTTCTTCATTCATAACCGTGTGAATGGTTTGGCGGAAATGAAATCATTGATTCAAGGACTTTGTCCGGACTTGAGCATCGCCTTTGCGCATGGTCAAATGGAAGGAGATCAATTGGAGGATACGATTCTTGATTTCATGGATAAGAAATATGATGTGTTGATTTGTACAAACATCGTAGAAAGCGGCGTAGACATTCCGAATGTGAATACCATCATTGT
>JBILCT010000051.1:0-6976 GCA_044353025.1 Ferruginibacter sp.
GTGAAAAAGCTTTTTGTGCCGGAGCATCATTTGATGAACTCATCCAAATAACTACTACTGAAGAAGGACTGCATTTTTTTAGTGGATTTGCGCTGGTGATTAATGCCATTCGAACTGCATCCAAACTGGTGATTGGCGCCATTCAAGGAAAATGTGTGGGTGGTGGCGTTGGATTGGCTGCAGCGGTAGATTATGCCATCGCAGTAAAAGGAGCAGACGTGAAATTAAGTGAGCTTGCAGTAGGAATCGGTCCATTCGTCGTTGGACCCGCAGTCGAAAGAAAAATAGGTGCCGCAGCATTTTCTGCATTGGCCATCGATGCTACCAACTGGCGGAGTAGTGAATGGGCTTATCAGCATGGCCTATTTGCAGAATTACACGAAACTAAGGAGGCGATGCTTGCAGGCGTCGATAAACTTGCAGATAAATTAACAGCTTCCAGTCCGGAAGCCATGGCTGAATTAAAAAAAATATGCTGGAAAGGAACCGAAGATTGGAACCAATTACTCATAGAAAGAGCCGGCATCAGTGGCCGACTCATCCTGAGCGATTATTCCAAAAAAGCAATCGAAAAATTTAAATCGAAGTAGAAGAATAACGAATTGAAGGAGATGTTTTTATTTCACGATGTGATGGAACCAAAATATCCAACAATAAGTTTTTAAAGGAACGGAATATCAAACTGATCAAAGAATCTCTTGTTTGCAAATCTAATTTTTGCTGAACTGATTTGTTGTTGTGTTCGTATTTTCCGAAAACCACATCTAATAATGGCCAGAAAATAAATTTCCATTTTTTTAAGCGATCAGTTTTTTGGTAGATAAAAATTGATGAAAAACATTTTACAATAAAAAGCAAATACAAAATAGATGTAAAAAGTCTGTTATTGTATTTTGAATTGAAAACAGCGTATCTGTTTCTTATAAAAAAATACATTTTCCAGCCCGTACCCAAATTCCAATCTGTTTTCAAATCCGTGGATTGAGATGGATGAAAATGTATACTGGATAAAATTGTTCTGGCAGGAATTCCACATTTTTTGGTGATGCGATAAAAATAATCAGATCCTTCACCCCAATAGAAAAGTTTTGCATTCGGCAATCCTGCACGGTCAACGATTTCACGATGAATCAAACATCCATTAAAAGGATGGGCATACCCTTCCAAGACTGATTCTTGAATGCCTGAAACATATTTTTTTCCGGCTGTCTGGTAAACCAAACTTTCATGATCATTTGCATCTACCACTACTGAATTGTATAAAGCCAGTTTTTCATCCTGATGTTGAAACAGCATTTCAAGAGTGTTGAATTGCGGTGTACTATCATCTTCCATACACCATATCCAGGTATATCCATTTTTATGGGCCCAGTCTATTCCGGTATGAAAACCACCTGCCGGTCCTAGATTATCCTGGTATAAATGAATGAGATCATCTTGTTGATCGAGCCAAACAGTTGAATAATCTGAACTGCCGTTGTTAACAACAAGAATCTGATGTACGGGGTGTGATTGGTTGCGAATTTCTTCAATGCATGATTTCAATGCTTCGTGCCGGTTACATGACACAACTACTGCGATTGTTTTTTCCATAGGTTGGGGGTTTCGTCATACTTAAACGTAGTCCCATTTCAATTATTGCAACCTTGTTAAAACTGGAGTACTAGTACGCTAGCACCATAAAAAAAATCGGAAAAACACGAAGTGATGCCACGTATTTTTCCGATTTGAATTCCTTTTATTATCAATGAGCAATCATCCGGAGATACTCTCCGTAACCACTCTTGTGTAGTCCGTCTGCCAATGCCAACAGTTGTGCTTTGTTGATAAATCCCATCCTCCATGCAATTTCTTCGGGACATCCCACTTTCAATCCTTGTCGCTTTTCTATAACGCGAACATATTCACTCGCATCATTAAGCGAATCAAATGTGCCGGTATCCAGCCAAGCAAAACCTCGGTTCAAAACAACCACTTTTAATTTTTGCTTTTCCATATAAACCCGATTCACATCAGTGATTTCATACTCTCCGCGTGGACTGGGTGCTATGTTTTTTGCAATCTGAACAACCTCATTATTATAAAAGTATAAACCTGGTACGGCGTAATGACTTTTGGGTTTTGCAGGTTTTTCTTCAATACTGATCGCACGTTTTTCTGCATCAAACTCAACAACTCCATAGCGTTCAGGGTCACTTACCGGATAAGCAAAAACCACGGCTCCGTCCGGATCTACAGCAGATTGCAACATCGCACTGAAACCACTGCCATAAAAAATATTATCGCCAAGCACCAAGGCAACACTGTCATCTCCGATAAAGGATTCGCCAATGACAAAGGCTTGTGCCAATCCATTGGGTTTTTCCTGCACTGCATAAGAAATAGAACAGCCCCATTTTTCGCCATCACCTAAAAGTCGCATGAATTGCGATTGATCTTCCGGCGTCGTAATGATTAATATTTCCCGAATACCGGCCAGCATGAGTGTGCTGAGTGGATAATAAATCATCGGTTTATCGTAGATGGGCATAAGCTGTTTGCTGATACCCATTGTAATAGGATATAAACGAGTACCTGACCCACCGGCAAGAATGATTCCTTTCATCTCAAAGTTTTATGAATTGCGTTTTTTAAAATCAATTATTTGTTGTCATACATATCCTCGTAATACTTTTGATAGGCGCCACTTGTCACATTTTCAAGCCATGTTTTATTAGACAGATACCAATCGATGGTTTTGGATAAGCCCTCTTCAAATTGTAAAGAAGGCGTCCACCCTAGCTCATCTTTAAGTTTAGAAGCATCAATCGCATAGCGTAAATCGTGACCGGCACGATCTGTAACGTAAGTAATCAGCTTTTCGTTGGTCCCGGGTGCTCTTCCAAGTTTTTGATCCATCTGCTTACAAAGTTCCCGAACCAAATCGATGTTTGTCCATTCATTGTGACCACCAATATTGTATGTTTCTCCGATTTTTCCATGATGAAAAATCGTATCAATGGCACGTACATGATCTTCCACAAACAACCAATCGCGAACATTTTCTCCTTTCCCGTAAATCGGAAGTGGTTTTTGATGTAAAATATTGTGTATACAAAGCGGAATCAACTTCTCCGGGAAATGATATGGGCCATAGTTATTTGAACAGTTCGATAATTTTATAGGCATCTTGTAGGTGTGGTAAAACGCACGCACGAAATGATCTGAAGATGCTTTTGAAGCTGAATAAGGGCTACGTGGATCATATGAAGTTTCTTCTGTAAAAAAGCCCTCTTTCCCCAGTGAGCCGTACACTTCATCGGTTGAAATATGATAAAACAAATTGTTATCCATATTGCCATTCCAGTAATTCTTGGCGACATGTAGTAAGTTAACGGTACCCATCACATTCGTACGAACAAATGATAGTGGATCAGAAATGGAGCGGTCAACATGACTTTCAGCTGCACAATGCAAAACAGCGCTTATTTCATACTGCTCAAAAATACGCTTCAACAGTTCAGGATCTGCAATATCTCCTTTCTCAAAAGCATAGTTGTCACATGACTCGATATCCCGTAGATTTTCTAAATTTCCGGCATACGTAAGTAGGTCTAAATTGACAATAAAATATTGCGGATAATTTTTCACGAAAAAACGAGTCAAATGAGATCCGATAAAACCTGCTCCACCTGTGATAAGAATTCGATTCATGGCAGTATAATTTTCAGAGCGCAAATAACGACAAAAATGCCGAAGCAAAGCGGTATATCCTTGTAATTTCTTCGTTACCTAGAACTTTATGATAGCAAATCTTCAGATGTTCACACAAATCCGTACCTTCGCGGGTGCTATAAAATTGAGTTTTTGAAGATATTATTCCTGACGCCCGCACCCGGAAACATCTCGCCAAGTCAGCGATTTCGGTTCGAGCAATATATAAATTTGGAAGATTTCAGCGAACATTCTTGGGAAATCCGATCGTTTTACGATCAATCAACCTGGGATGTGCTCCATAAAAATGGACATGCTTTTACAAAGGTGTTTGGCATCTTTTTGGGTTTTATGCGTCGCTTTTTAACCATGTTCACCATTTTCTCGTTTGATTTTGTTTATGTCCATAGAGAGGCAGCCCCCATTGGTCCCCCTATTTTCGAATGGATGATTGCTCGTTTATTTCGCAAAAAGCTGATCTATGATTTTGATGATACCATTTGGGTGAAATTGGCTTCTGTAGCGAATCCATGGGTGGGCTCTCTAAAATGCAGCTGGAAAGTAGCCAGGATTTGTAAAATGGCCCATAAAGTGAGTGTTGGCAATGATTTTCTAGCGGATTTTGCCAGAAAACACAACAAAAACGTTACAATCTGCCCAACCGTAGTCAATACAGTCAATTACCACAACCAGATCAAAAATCAGGAAACCGGACATGTAATTATTGGCTGGACTGGTACTTACACCAATCTGCATAACCTTCAATTGGTCAATGATGTTATTGGAAGATTGCAACAAAAATATGCTGTACAGTTTTTAATCATCTGTAATCGTGATCCCAATCTGGAAAGCGTAAACTACACCTATCAAAAATGGGAATTAAAGTCTGAAATCTCAGACTTGATGCAAATTCACATCGGAATTATGCCGCTTGCCAACTCAGATCTGGAAAAGGGAAAATGTGGATTCAAAGCCATTCAATATAATAGTCTCGGTATTCCCGCCGTAGTCAGCCCTGTAGGTGCCAATAAAAAAGTAATAACACATGGCCAAAATGGATACTTGGCCTCTTCTCCTGATGAATGGTATACGCATCTTGAAGCTTTGATCAATGATACGTCACTTCGTTCTAAACTTGGACTCAATGGCCGACAAAATATCACTGACCATTACTCCGTTCAAGCGAACCAACACTTATTCAAGACACTTTTCGTTTGATCTGAATAATCGCTTTTTTCAATAAACAGCCATAAGTTTCTTAATTTCACCCCTTCGGTCAAACATTAACTTTTAGCTGAAGTTTTTTAAATGAAAAGTGTATTCCATAACTTCCTTCACCTCATTCTAATACAAGTTTTTGGAATTCTAACACCTATTATTCTTACCCCATTTATTATTCAAAAAATTGGGATTGAAGAATATGGAGTCATCGCAACCGGTCAGAGCCTTTCAGTTTTTTTTATTTTATTGACAGACTTTGGATTTAATATCACCACTGTCAGAAAGCTGGCTCAATCCCAAAAAGACATTTCCAGACAGACAGAGATTGTTCAGTCAGTTTTTTCTTTAAAGCTGATTTTATTAACAATCGCAACATTGCTTTTTTTATTATTGATACACTTTATTCCCCATTTTAAAACACATGAGGGAGTTTATCTCACATCGCTTTTTCTAATCGCGGGTCAAACTTTTTTACCTATTTGGTATTATCAAGGAACGGATCAGTTAAAGAAAACTTCTTTCCCGATTTTTTTTACCAAGCTACTGACCATCATTGCAATGTTCGTATGCATCCGTTCAAAAATTGACAGTCATTGGGTAAATACAATATTTGGATTGGGCACATTGATTGGTGGAATAATTTTATACATTCCAATTTTTCAAAAGCACAGAATCAAACTCAGATTCAAGAACATACATGCTCTTTGGAATGAATGCAAAGAAAATCTTCCTGTGTTTTTCTCAAATTTTTGTACCGTAGTTTACGCTAATTCTACTTTGCTCATCATGGGCTTTATGCTCGATCCAAAACAACTTGGTCTTTATAGTTTGGCAGATAAACTACTTCAGTGGATTAAATCTGCTTTAGTTCTAATTCACAACGCAGTTTATCCTTCACTCTGCAAATTGGTAGTAGAACAGCCTCAACAAACCATTCAATTTCTTACAAAAACATACCGTATTGTTTGGCCACTGGTTTTGTCAGGCGCATTATTTTTTTGGTGGAAAACCGATTGGATACTTTCTTTTTTCATTGATATTCAAAACCAATATCCCGCTTATTACCAGTTTCTTGGTTTTATCATTTTTATGGTGAGTTTGAATATGCCTTTCTTTCAAACACTCCTAGCTTGGAAAAAAGAAAGACCGATTCTTGGAGTCGTGCTTCTAAGCTCGATAATCAGTTTGACGCTGAATTTGCTCATTGTTCCGATATATGGAATTACAGGATCATTGGTAATACTTTTCTGTATAGAAACTTGCATTACATTCAGCTATTTTGTTTTGTTCAAACAATTTATCAAACGTTTGGCGCCAATAGAAACCTCAACGCATCCTTATGAAAAGGTCTAGCGAAAAAACAACTGATCCCACAGAATATTTGATGCACACAGCATCAGTCACCATTCTATTTCATCCCCAAAAGACCGAATTGATTAATGCAGTGAATACCTATGCACCAAATTGTTCTCACTGCATTTTTATTGACAATACACCTACCCCTGATCTCACATTGGAAAGTTTATTAAAAGCCAATTTTGGAAATAAAGTCATCTATAAACCCTTAAACGAAAACAAAGGGATAGCATACGCATTAAATCAAGGATTTGAATTGGCAGATGTTCTTCAAATGAAATATGTGTTAACGATGGATCAGGATTCATGGTTTGATACAGATGAATTTTTCAAACTAATTTGTACAACTTCTTTCCATAAAAACACTGCCATTGTTTCAGCAAGTATGTATAAACCAGCTCACTCATTAAAAACATACAGTGCCGACTGGTGGAAAGCAAGCGCAATCATTACTTCAGGAAATTGGGTGAACCTATTGGCCTGGAAGGATGTCACCGGATTTCAAGAAGATTGGTTCATTGATGAAATTGACCATGATTTCTGTCTGCGATTACTCAAGAAAAATTGGACACTGCTAACCAGTAAAAAGGTATTACTCAGTCATCAATTGGGGAATAAAACCAGTTGCCATTGGTTGATTACGGGAAGAAAAATGAATATCACATTGCATAGTCCTGAACGTACTTATTATATTATACGGAACAGT
>JBILCT010000052.1:0-6964 GCA_044353025.1 Ferruginibacter sp.
GCTCAGCATGTCTAAAAGTAGAAACAGCCATAAAAACAATCGTCATTGGGATGAGGAATTCAATCCAGTTTTGATTGACAGGCAACAAATTCGTACTGTTTACCGCCAGTGAAATCGTATGTCCAATCGCAAACACACTAACCTCCAAAAAGGCTTTTTTACGATTGCTTAATGCATAAACGGAACCCATGCACATTAAAAAAAGTAAATGATCCAGGGCTTCAATGCTTAAAATATGGTTCCAACCCAACTCGAAAAATATGCGCCATTCATTCATGTTCAGTACACAAGTTTTGGTGTAATTTCATCTTCTAAAATAATGAATCTGTGGTTAAATATAGTTTTGCTTTCAAAACGCTGGTATTATTTATTCCTTTTTGTTTGATTACACTTTTCGCAACCAATCAGAATATTCATCCAATTTATGTTAGTGTGACAGACATAGCATACAACGCACAAGAGAAACAGTTAGAAATTTCATGCAGGATGTTCACCGGGGATTTCGAAAATGCACTAAAAAAAACACATCCACAAAAAATAGATCTTTTAAAGCCATCGATGCACAAAGAGATGGAGGCGCTTGTTTTTCAATACATAAGAACACATGTAAGAATCAAACAAAACGAAAAAGAAATCCCACTTTCATTTTTAGGGTATGAACAAGATGGTGATGGAATCGAATGTTTCCTGTTTGCAAATATCGAAGCAGCGCCTACAGATTTGGTCATGTTCAATGATCTCTTTTTTGAAATCAATAAAAAGCAAACCAATATCATACACCTAAAAATTGGAAATAAACGAGCTAGTACAAAACTCAACAATCCAGACAATAAATTTGAGTGGAAACAATGAGTTCATTACTCAGAAAGCGATGCTTGCAATGATGCTGAAATTTTTACAAGCACTTTATCAATACGTTGTCCGTCCAAATCAATGATTTCGAAATCAAATTCACGCCAAGAAAATGTTTCTCCGGTAATGGGGATATGTTCTAATTGAGTCAATGCAAATCCGGCTAATGTATCAAATTCGCCTTCCATTTCACTCATCCAGTCTGCTCTTTCAAAATAACTCAGGAAATCATAAAACTGTATTAATCCGTCAACGAGATAAGTCCCATCTTCCCTTTCAATAATTTCATAGTCTTGTTGACCGGCATGACTCACATCTCCTACGATCGCTTCCAGAATATCATTGAGCGTGATCATTCCTTCCAGGGTGCCGTATTCGTTGATGATAAAGCAGGTATGTATGCGTGATGATCGCATTTTTTCCAACAGTTGGTATGATTTATTATTCTCTGGCACGAAAAAAGCACGTTTCATCAAAGATTCCATCGTGGCTCTTGGATCGGCTTTTAGTAAGTCTTTGATGTACACCAAGCCTTTGATTTCATCCACCACACCATCGCATACCGGATAGGTGCTGTATCTTATTTGTTCCCATTTTTCTTTCACGGATTCAACCGTATCGTGCTGATCAAGCCATTCGATTTCTGTACGATGCGTCATCAATGAAGTAATATTTCTGTCTCCCAGATGAAATACACGTTCTATGATCTCTTTTTCTCCTTCGTCAATGGAACCGCTTTCGCTTCCTTCCGTAATCATGGCTTTGATTTCTTCTTCTGTAACGGCTGTATCCAATGACTTTTTAATTCCTAAAATTCGAACGATCAGGTTGGTGGAGTTAGAGAGCATCCAAACAAAAGGATGCATGGCTCTTGTTAACCACACCATAGGTATGGAAGCAACACGTGCAATACGTTCGGCCCGCATCAAACCCATTTTTTTGGGAATCAATTCGCCAAAAATAATAGAGAGGAAAGTGACTAAAATAATGATCAAACCTGTTGCCAATGGATGTGCATAAGGTTTGAGTAATTCAATTTTTTCAAGGTGAGGAACCAAAGACTCACTGAAGGCATCTCCTGTAAAAACACCCGTTACAATAGATATCAAGGTAATGCCAATTTGCACGGTGCTCAAAAACGTTTCCGGATGATTGATGAGTTTGAGTGCCGCCTTGGCTTGTTCATCACCTTTGGTGGCAAGCGCTTCAATTCTACTTTTTCTGGCGCTGATCAATGCGATTTCGGTGATCACAAATAAACCGTTCAGAAAAATCAATAAGAACAAAATAAAAATTTCCATAAATGCTAAAGTAATCCAAATTTATGATGGTAAACTTTTGCAAAAGCATATCCCAAGATTCCTCCCAGAATATAACCTCCCAAAATGTCTAAAGGATAATGTACACCCACATAAATTTGAGCATAACCGATAATCAAAGCCCAAAAGAAAAATAAAAAACGCCAGTTCTTAGGTATTAGATTGGTTAGTGTGAGATAGAAAAAAACAGCCAAAGCCATGTGGGTAGTGGCATGCGAAGAGGTGAAACTAAAACTTTGCGGTCGATGTCTTAAGAGAAAACGTATGGAATCTTGCCAATATGCTTGATTGCATGGACGAATTCTTGCGAACTGTTCTTTGACAATCCAGCTACTGACTAAATCAGTAAGAATGGGAAGAGAAATTAGAAAAAAAAGCCAGGATCTAGTTTTGGAAGGATTGTTTTTCCAAACTAAAATCAGCAGAAAAATATAAAGCGGTAGCCAAATGTTTGCATTTCGAATAAATGGCATCAACGCATCCAAAAAATCATTGTGAAATTGTTGATTGATTATTGAAAAAAGCCAATGGTCTAGTTTGATCAGGGCATTCATACAATGTGAAGTTAAACTAATTCAACGGTAAACAATTAGCGCTTTAAGTGCGGATAGACTCATTTTATTTTCTCGTAATTTCGTTTCTAATTGTTTTGCCATGCGTTATTGGGTTCCTCGTCCGATTTTTTGGATTTTTTCTTTGATGTTTTTCTTTTTGATATGCATGAGCGCATACCGGATTTTCTTTTTTGAACACTTTGGAACTCAGCCGATCTCGCTTGATGTTTTCTGGATGGGACTCAGATATGATGCCAGAGCGGTTTCTGTATTTGGATTAACGATGAGTTTGCTCATCGCCTTTCCGGTTTTTAATCCGGTTAACTTCGTTCAATCAGGAAAGCGGTGGACAATTGTATTGACAATCGTTTGGTTGATTTTTCTTTTCTTTTATGGAGCAGATTTTTATTACCACGATTATCTCAAACAACGTTTGAGCGCTTCTGTATTGCAGTTTTTAGCCGATGCCAACATATCAGCCGGAATGGTTTGGGAAACATATCCTATTCTGCGGATATCTCTTATACTCATTTTTATGGCGGGAATTTTTGCCTTTTTTCATGCTCGATTGCTCCAGAAAATTCAATCCTTACAACCTGTAACTGGAAAGAAAAAAATCATACCGGCATATTTCTTGTTTGTGTTGTTTATGTCAATTGCTGCGTTTGGAAGAATTGGACAATATCCATTAAGGTGGAGTGATGCTTTCTTGTTCACCGATGATTTTAAAGCATCCGCTTCTTTAAATCCTTTTCAGAGTTTTATTAGCACCTTTCAGTTTCGAAACGATGGGTTTGATGAAAAATTAACCAGTGATGGATTTTCAAGAATGGCCAATTATTTTGATATTGATCCTACTCAAATGAATTCGTTGAATTATGCGCGCAAGTACAACTATGATACTTTAGCTAATCAACCACCCATGAATGTGGTTTTGGTGATCTGTGAAAGTTTTCATGCACCCAAGAGCTCCGCATTTGGAAATTCATTGGACCCGACTCCGTATTTTAAAACGCTGGCTGATCAAGGTGTATTATATGATCGTTGCTTTACCCCAGCCTTTGGTACTGCGCGTGGTGTATGGTCTGTGATCACCGGAATTCCGGATGTTTTAACCACACAAACGTCCAGTCGAAACCCTTTATTAGTTAATCAGCATTCAATTCTGAATGATTTTAAAGACTATGAGAAATTTTATTTTTTAGGAGGCAGCACCAGCTGGGCAAATATTCAAGGCGTATTGAAAAATAACATCGATGGATTAAATATTGTTGAACAAGAGCAATTCACCTCAAAACGAGTGGATGTATGGGGAATCAGCGACAAGAATTTATTTCTTGAATCCAATCAGATTTTATCTAAACAAACAAAGCCGTTTTTTGCCATCATACAAACGGCAGACAATCATCGTCCTTACACAATTCCCCAGGAGGATATCGGCGCATTTCAACAAAAGAAACACCCAGTCGCTTCATTGTCTGCCAATTTCTTTGAAAACAATGAACAGTATAATGCTTTCCGCTACATGGATTTTTCAATTAAAACTTTCATGGATGCTGCCCGTTCATCGAAATACTTTTCCAATACTTTGTTTGTTTTTGTGGGAGATCATGGATTGAGAGGTGGTGTTGGAAGTGCTTATCCGAAAGTGTACTCCGAAATTGGTATTTCTGCAGAGCATGTGCCGCTTTTATTTTATGCGCCGGGTAAACTCATCCCCAACCGAAAGCATCAGGTATGTTCCCAACTGGATGTACTTCCCAGTATCGCAGGATTTGTAAAGCATGCACATACAAACTCAACTTTGGGTAGAAATTTGTTTGATACCAATAGTCAGAAATCTGGACAGGTGTTTATTGCGGATCCTGATAATGGGAATCATACTTTGCTTAAGGACTCTTTCTATTTCACAGAATTTACGCGCATTGGAAAATATCAGTTTGGCTCTATGTTACATGATCAAAAAATTCCTGTTGACAAAAAGCATGATTCCATACAAAGATCACTTGCCATTCAACTCCGTGATTGGCAATCTACCGCTCGTTATTTACTTTTTCATAACAAGAAAAATAAATAGTGATGCGTGGTTTACAAATTTCTAAAAATTAATCGGTTGGATTGATCTTCAGGTGTGGTCCATGATAGGTAGGACCAAACACACTGATGGCGGTGATGCCCAAGCTGCAAGGCTTTTCAGGTACTTTCCATTTTATTTTTCGGGTAATCAATGCTCCTGCAGCAAGATTGAAATCTTGCAATTCGTGAATTGGCGTGAACGTCCAATTTCCTCCCGCTTTCATGGCAATATTCCACTGTACCGGGAAATAGGGATGATCTGTTCGTATAGATTTTTTACTTGGATTGAAAAAGGAAATTGATAAAACGGAAGAATCGCCTGGGGTGAGTTGGTTGTCAAGTATTACCATTTTTATTTGAACACCATGTGCAGACTGCCAGTCGCCTGTCCAGAACCCATCAATTTTTTGTCCATCTATTTCAAAAGATTGGGATAACCCCTCACGCTTCATCGCAATAAAAACAGAATCTTTCATCCAATCCTGCTCCCAACGCCACAAATCAAATTGAGTTTGCCTGGAGAACAAATTACTTAATACGGTAGATTTTTGACCGGTGAAATAGCTGTACAATGAGGGCGACTGAAATGAACCTTCAAATAACACCGGATGATTTTTTGCAATTCGTTGGATTGCCTGATAATAAGGAGCTTTTCCATTTATTCCGATGCGTGCAGGAAGAGGAACAAAAATAATAATCAATCTTGCCATTACGATCAACAACAAAGAAGGAACAACAAATTTGCGCAGGTATTTTTGCAGTTTTTGAGATTGATTTGCATGGATGATGATCAATGCGAGCATGGGTATGCTGGCTGCTACCGTCCAATGAGGTTCAACATGTCCGCGAAAGCTTGTCATCCAGAAAAAACACAGAAACCCAAAAACAAGCAACATCAATGATCTTTGATTCGGGTCTTTCCAAACTGTTTTCCAGGGAATGAAAACCAAGCCGATCAGTACAAACGGATTAAATACTGCCAGCTGGTTAGGAAGGTATTCCCAAAAATATGACCACTTAAATTCACTGGATCTGCTGACTAGGTGGTAAGTAAAACTGGGGAAGCCATGATTCCATTGCCAATTAAAATGAGGAATCAATAAACCCAATGCCAGGATTCCTGAAAGCCATGTTTTTAAGCTGAGGATTTTTCGTGGTTGAGATAAAAAGGTAATTAGTATAACAAGTCCTCCCTGGTATTTACTGTAAATCAATCCTGCCATGGATAAACTCAGCAGAATAATATTTTTCCCATTTGGCTTTTCATCATACAAGAGAAACTGGTAAAGAAAAAAAGCAGTAAAAAATAACAGCGGTCCGTCAGGGGTAACAATGAATCCATAAGCCGAAAGCATGGTCATGGCTGCTGCTGTGAGAAAAAATGGCTGCGATTGTGCTTCAGTGGTATTGCTAAGTATTTGTATGATTTTCCAAACGTAAGTAAGCGTGAATGCCTGCAATATTGAATTGAAAAAACGCACGCCCAAATTGCCATCAAACAAAAAATCACTTAAAGCAGTCAACCAACCAACCATGGGAGGGTGATCAAAATATCCCCAATCGGGATTTGTGCCATACAAGTGATAATAAGCTTCGTCGTTGTTGACTTCAGTAAAAATGGATTGAAATAAATTGATCATGACCCAAATCAAAAGCCAGATTTGAGCCCGATCTGAAAAAGATGAAAATGGATTCAATCGTTTGAGGGGCACCGTTATTTATTTTTTTGAGCGATTAAAATCAATCTGGAACTTTTTTCAGGATTAAATGCATCGAGGGTTTCATTTCCAAGCACGGCATGCAAGGTAAGTCCGTTTTTAACGAACATTTTTTCAAAATCATTGACTCGATATCTGGCTACACGTTCTTCAAAAAATAATGGACTGTTTAGAGCAGGATCAACCACTTTGATTTGTTTATGAATGAAACGATTTCCAATACTTCTTTCAGAAGTAAAATGAATGCCCTCTATCGTTTGTTCTGTGTGTGGTACCAACTCTTTTTCTGTACGAACCATGTTCACATAATCCATAACCAACCATCCGCCTTCCTTGATGCTGTCAGCCATGGAAGCAATGGCTTGTTCATCTTCCTGAACGGTTTCAAAATAACCAAAAGAAGTAAAGAAATTGAAAGCATAATCTACCGGCTCAACCGGAATCG
>JBILCT010000053.1:0-6941 GCA_044353025.1 Ferruginibacter sp.
ACCAAAGAATTTCTAAAAGCATCAATACACTGAGCGTCTTCAACCCTGAAATCACCAATACCTGTTCTTCTCAGGGCACTTAAATAAGCACCACAACCTAAAGCTTGACCGAGATCATGCGCCAGGCTTCGAACATAGGTTCCGGTTGAGCAAACCAATTTAAAATCAATTTCAGGTAATCTGAAAGATGTAATTTCAAAGGATTGGATTTGAATACTTCGTGGTTTCAATTCTACATCCGCTCCCCTTCTCGCCAGTTCATATAATGGAACACCTGCTTTTTTTATAGCAGAATAAATAGGCGGCATTTGCTGGATAGATCCTATGAAAGGGATGCTTGCGTTTCGGATATCTGTTTCCGTTATATGCTCAATGGATTGATGATTTTCCGGCAAACTTTCAAGGTCATAGGTTGGCGTTACTGCACCCAAAGTAATGGTGCCGGTGTATTCTTTTACCTGTGACATGAAGTTATTGATCTGCTTGGTAAATTTTCCGGTGCAAATGATCAAGAGTCCCGTTGCTAAAGGATCAAGTGTTCCTGCATGGCCAACCTTTTTGATACGCAAGGCGCTTCGAACACAATTCACGACATCAAAAGAAGTCCAATGCACCTCTTTATCAATGAGAATCATTTTCCCTTCCTCATATAATTGACGCGTTGCAGGATCAATTTTGATAAATGGTTTTTTTTGGGCAGCTTCACCCGCCTGATCTCCTTGCTCAGCGATGAATTTGGCCCGATAACTTCCTTTTGGATGCAATGGTAAAAGTTAATTAGATTAATACGCCCTTGCAAATAGCACGCGTTGGGTACTAGGATTTCCGGTCAATATACAAGTTCCTGCTTCCAGCTGATTTTCGAGTGGAATACAACGAATTGTCGCTTTGGTTTGCTCTTTGATTTTATCTTCCGTTTCGGGAGTTCCATCCCAATGCGCCGAAACAAATCCACCTTCCTGATCCAACACACGAACAAACTCGTCCCAGGTATCCACCTTTCTGATATTTGTATTTCTGAAGTTCAGGGCTCGATCGAACATGGATTGTTGAATATCCTCCAAGAGTTGATGAACATGATCTGCCAATCCTTCCATGGGTATTGTGGATTTCTCTTTGGTATCTCTGCGCGCTAATTCAACGACTCCATTTTCCAAGTCACGCATGCCCATGGCAATACGAACAGGTATACCTTTCAACTCATACTCTGCAAATTTCCAACCCGGACGGGCATTGTCGTTGTTGTCATATTTTACGGAAATCCCTCTCGCTTTCAGCGCAGTCATGAGCTGTGCTGCTTTTTCATCGAGTACAGGTTGGCTATCCGGACCTTTATAAATTGGCACGATTACTACTTGTATGGGAGCGATTCGTGGAGGTAATATCAATCCCTGATCATCAGAGTGCGCCATAATTAATGCACCAATGAGTCGGGTGGAAACACCCCAGCTGGTTGCCCATACATATTCTTGTTTGTTCTCTTTAGTTAGATACTGTACTTCAAAAGCTTTGGCGAAGTTTTGACCAAGAAAATGAGATGTTCCTGCCTGAAGCGCTTTCCCATCCTGCATCAGCGCCTCGATACAATAGGTATCTTCAGCACCTGCAAATCTTTCATTGGCAGTTTTTACACCTTTGATCACTGGTACCGCCATATAATTTTCTACGAAATCTGCATACACATCCAACATTTTGGTTGTTTCTTCCAACGCCTCTTCGCGGGTTGCATGCGCAGTATGACCTTCTTGCCATAAAAACTCCGCGGTTCTTAAAAACAAGCGGGTACGCATTTCCCAACGAACCACATTCGCCCATTGATTGATTAGTATCGGCAAATCACGATAAGATTGTATCCATCCTTTGTATGTATTCCAGATAATGGCTTCACTTGTCGGACGAACCACTAGTTCCTCTTCCAATCGGGCTTCCGGATCCACCATAAGTTTACCGGGTTTTGAAGGATCATTTTTCAGGCGGTAGTGGGTAACCACTGCACATTCTTTGGCAAAACCCTCCGCATTTTTTTCCTCGGCCTCAAACAAACTTTTAGGGACAAACAAGGGAAAGTAGGCATTAACGTGCCCTGTGGCTTTGAACATTGTATCCAACTGATCACGCATGTTCTCCCAAAGTGCATAGCCATAGGGTTTGATTACCATGCAGCCACGAACGGCAGAGTAATCCGCCAATTCACCTTTGATGACCAGATCGTTGTACCATTGGGAATAATCGGATTCCCTCGATGTCAATTCCTTACTCATATTAATTGGGGGCCTTGGCCACTATTTTTGAAGTTTTAACAAGTTATACTAAGGGTAGGAATGAGATTCTGTTAGTTTTGCTTCGTGTTCCAACCGCTGCGCGAAATTAACAACTTCCTTTCACAAACCCGACACCATGAACCGAACGCTACTCCCCTTTTTCCTGTTCATTATCTCCTGGTCATTGTACGGATGTTATTCAGGAGAAATGCTGACTCAAACACCGGATGATGTTTATTTTTCTCCTGCCAAAACGGAAGATGGAACGAAATATTCGAAAAGAAAAGATTTGCATTCAGATCCATTGAACAGACAATGGACAATGTCGAAGTATAACAGACGGTGGCGCTACATGGATGATTACGACAGGATGTATGACCCATATCGCTATGGGTATGGATATGGTTATTACTACAATCCTTACTATGCGCCCTATCCAGTCGTTAACCCTCATTTAACATACATTCAACCCAAATCGGGTCCGGTAAGAATGTCGAATTTAACGAGCTATCAATTCCAACAAGCAACAGTCAGTCCAAAAGGAAATCAGGGACCGGTTCGGTTTTCACAACCGATTCGAAATTACAATAACAGCAATCGGGAATATTCAACTTCCCGAGAAACCCTGACGCCATCATACAACAGTGGCGGATCCACCCGAAGCTACCAACCATCAGGAACTTCCGGAAGTTCTTCAGGTTCTTCGATCAGCAGACCTGCACGTAACTAATCTTTCATCCAATTGAATGCTGCCATGAATCGTTTCGTTTATACTTTACTGTTAGGATTATTCTTATCGTTGAATCCATATGCTCAGTCTCCGGAGGATGCGTTGCGATTCGGCTGGTACACCCAACAAGGCTCCGCCCGGGTTTTGGCTATCGGAGGCGCATCAGGTTCTGTCGGTGGAGAGATCAGTACATTGTTTGTAAACCCTGCCGGGATTGGGATGTATAAAAACAGGGAACTTGTATTGAGTCCGAGTTTACGATTTCTTCAAAACGAATTGACATTCAGAGATTCTTCGAATAAGACGAAAAAAAATCCATTCTCATTAGGACCAATCGGCTGTTTGTTCGGATACCATGAACCCGGAGAATCAAGTCGCTCAAGCGCCTTCGGTATTGCATTGCAACAAACCGCTTCTTTCAGAAATGATTTGCAATACCGAGCACTGAACAACTACAGCTCATTCAGCGAACAATTCGTAGAATCTTTTGCGCAAAGTGGCTTAAGTATAGATAATATATTGACAACACAATCTCCACTCCCTTATACGGTTGGACCAGCCTTGTATACTTACCTCATTGACACAGTTTCAGTCAATGGGATTCCTCAAATCAAATCAGCGCCGGAATATTTGTTGGATTCAGGTCAATCGATCATGCAAGATTTTAATCGGCAAACACGTGGTGGGATTCATGAACTGGCTTTCACATATGCTACACATCATCAGGAAAAATGGCTATTCGGAATGACCCTGGGCGTGCCATTGGTTTATTTCAAACAAACACTCACAGTGAATGAATCGGACCCGAGTAGCGATTCGGCCAATGGTTTTGCATCATTTAGGTATACAGACACCTATGAAGCAAACGGATCGGGAATTAACGCAAAATTTGGCGTGATCTACCGCCCCATGGAACGAATAAGAATCGGATTGGCATTGCATACGCCGAGCTGGCTAACGTTTACGGAAAAACGAAGTTCAAATCTTACCGTAAATCTTGAAAACCCTGTAAAAACCTATCAAACGGAATCACTCCGTTTTACCAACGGAGAATCTCTTCCCACCAATTATTTTTATCGCACCCCATGGAGAGCCATCCTAAGTGCTACTTACATCTTTCATGAAATCGAAGATGTTCGACAGCAAAAAGGTTTCCTGACCGCTGATTTAGAATATGTCAGACAATCTGCCGGAAAATTCAAAAGTATTGCTGAAACACCCACTGCATCTGACAAGGCCTATTATGCCTCATTGACCGATGTTGTTCAATCGAACTATCGGGGAACCCTACACGCTCGTTTAGGCGGCGAATTGAAGTTTAAGGTATGGATGGTCAGGGGTGGATTTGCCTATTATGGAAATCCTTATGAAGACCGGGAATTCAACGCCCGGAAAACCATGTTGAGTGGTGGCATCGGGTACCGAAATCATGGTTTTTTTCTGGACCTGACATATGTACATCAATGGAACAAGGATGTGGATCTTCCATATCGTTTATCAGATCGTGCAAACAGTTTTGCCACCTTGAAACAAGAGATGGGTTTATGGGCGCTTACCTTTGGATTGAAATTTTAAACGAGGGCCAGCTCAATGACCTGGTGCATGGTTTTCACATAATGAAACTGAATGCCCTTGATGAAAGACTGATTGATTTCAAGCACATCTTTTTCATTCTGCTGACAAAGGATGATTTCTCTGATACCGCTGCGCTTGGCCGCCAATACTTTTTCTTTGATACCTCCCACCGGCAACACCTGTCCGCGTAATGTTATCTCACCTGTCATTGCCAGATAGGTTTTCACTTTTCTTCCGGTAAAGGCACTGGTAAGTGCAGTAATCATAGTGATACCGGCACTAGGACCATCTTTGGGAACGGCGCCTTCAGGCACGTGTACATGAACATTCTTTTTTGAAAATAACTCAGGATCAATGCCCAGTTTTTTTGCATTGGCTTGCATCCAGGAAAAAGCGGTAGAGGCACTCTCCTTCATTACATTTCCTAAATTACCAGTTAGCTTAAGTTCTCCTTTCCCATCACTCGTTTGTGCTTCAATAAATAATATATCTCCACCAACATAGGTCCATGCTAAACCAACTGCCACCCCCGGCATGGTGCTTGTTTTATAAAGCTCATTTGTAAATCTGGATTTACCGAGCATTTTTTCAACATCAGCTGCTGTAACCGTAGGCTTGATTTTTCCTTTCATCACCCACTCTTTCGCTTGATAGCGCATGATGGATGCCAGCAAACGATCAAGCTCACGAACTCCACTTTCGCGGCTATATTCAGTGATCATCTTTTCAAGAACTGTATCACTGATTTTGAAACTCCCAGGCTTTAATCCGTGCATCTCTTGTTGCTTAGGAATCAAGTGTCTTTTAGCGATTTCCACTTTCTCTTCTGTAGCATATCCGCTCAGGTCGATGATTTCCAAACGATCGCGAAGTGCAGGCTGAATGGTATTGATGTTATTTGCCGTAGCAATAAAAAGTACTTTGCTCAGATCATATTCCAGCTCCAGATAATTATCGTAGAATGTTTGATTTTGTTCCGGATCCAAAACCTCCAGCAAGGCAGAGGATGGATCTCCTCGGTGATCACTACCCACTTTATCAATCTCATCTAAAATCATCACCGGATTACTGGATTTTGTTTTTCGGATAGATTGAATAATTCTTCCAGGCATGGCACCGATGTATGTTTTACGGTGTCCGCGAATCTCACTCTCATCGTGCAGTCCACCTAAACTCACCCGTACATATTTACGCTGAATGGCAGTGGCAATGCTTTTTCCCAGGCTGGTTTTACCAATTCCGGGAGGACCAATAAAACAAAGTATTGGACTCTTCATGTCGCCTTTGAGTTTGAGTACGGCCAGATATTCAAGAATACGCTCTTTGATTTTATCCATCCCATAATGGTCGTGATCCAATACCTTCTTTGCTTTTCTCAAATCATAAGAATCTTCGGTGTATTCACCCCATGGCAAATCAAGTAGCAAATCGAGATGATTGTAGATTACGGAATAATCAGGAGTAGAAGGATGCATACGCTCCAGCTTCTCAATCCCTTTTTGAAACATCTCTTTGGCAGCAGTACTAAACTTCTTTTGTTCGGCACGTTTCATCAATTCTTTGACTTCTGCTGCATTCTCTCCACCCAGCTCTTCTTTGATGGCTTTGAGTTGTTGTTGAAGAAAATACTCCCGTTGTTGTTTATCTAATTCAGCACGGGTTTTATTGGTGACTTTATTTTTTAGTTCTGCATATTGTAACTCCGTATGCATGAGATTCATCAGAAATTCTGCTCGTTCCTGAAGATCATTGATTTCTAGTAGTTTCTGTTTCTGAGATAATTCACCATTCAAATTACTGCTCACAAAATGAATCAGAAAGGAGGGGTTCTCAATATTCCGTAACAAAATGGATGCTTCACTGGGAATGTTAGGAGAAAGCTGAATGATTTGTCCGGCAAGGTCTTTAATGCTACCAATCATTGCCTGAATTTCTGCTTCGTTCGCGATTGGACTGTCTTCCAGGATATGAAATTTCGCTTTGAAGTAGGGATCTTCCGCCGTGATAGCATCCAGCTGAAATCTTTTTTTTCCTTGGATAATGATTGTGGTACCACCATCCGGCATTTTGATCAGCTTGACAATTTTGGCGATGGTTCCGATGGATTGAAGGTCAGCAGGTGTGGGTTCTTCCACCTGACTATCCTTTTGAGAAACCACCCCAACCATTTTATCACCTTTATAGGCCTCTGAAACCGCTTTGATGCTTTTATCCCGACCCACCGTAATTGGAATGACCACACCGGGGAAAAGTACGGTATTACGCAATGGGAGTATTGCAATTTCATCTGACAATGACGAGGGATCGAATGCGGCATCATCTTCATTCAATGGAATCATGGGCATGAATTCCATTTCATCTTCGCTGCTTTGCAT
>JBILCT010000054.1:0-6811 GCA_044353025.1 Ferruginibacter sp.
GGGAGTTGGCATTTCTTTCCATAACAAAAAAATACAAATCCTTTCCATCCGGAGATGAAACTCCATTGAGTGGATTTAGTAGTGGAAGGCTGCTGGTATTCCCTGCCGAGAACTGATAATTATTGTTTATTCCACCACCCCATCCGGATACATACACGTTTTCACAACGATCCACCAAAAACCCGATGGGAGACAAATTCGGAACCGGTGACCCATTCCCGAAAGTTGTGGAATATATAAATCCTGAGAGATCAGGTTTCAGTTTTGATATGAATTGTGCGCTGTTGGGAATTTGATAATTCGCATTGATGATGGGCCAGTTACCGGTTGTAGTTCCAACAATGTATGGGAATCCTTTTCGGTCATGTTTAATACCAAACACAATATCATCTCCACGCGTTCCCATGAAACTTGTGCGAATTAAATCCGTTAAATCTGCTTTGACTTCAGCAACAAACCCATCAGATTCTCCTCCTTGATAATTGGATTGATATGTTCCGGTATTGGTTCCAGGCAATTGATCGCTTGTTGTACCTCCTCCCAAAAAAATATTCCCATTGGTTGGATGTATACTTATGACAAAACAAGCATCCTCTCCGCTGCCACCGAAATAACTTCCGTATTCATATTGACTCAAGTCAGCACTAAATTGTAGCAATAAACCATCTTGTCCGCCTCCGGAAGCATTGGTGTTGTTTAAAGAAGTTCCACGTACAGGGAAATCAGTTGATTTGGTACAGGAAGCCAACATAATTTTTCCCGCTCGATTTAATGTAACCTCACTTCTTGCATCATCTCCATAATTTCTGCGCGTATCCAAAGCTCCGCCAATATTTCTTCCTGCAATGTTTAATCCATCATTTTGACTTCCACCTATTTTCACAGAGCCCAATAAGCGAGTACCATCAGCACTTAGTTTTGAGAGAATAATGTCATAACCACCGCCGGTTCCCGGATTTTGAAGAAGCACCGGAAAATTGGCTGAGTTTGATCTACCGGCAATAATTAAATTTCCGTTTCCTTCCGCGATCAAACTATGAGGTTGTTCATTGGCTGCCCCGCCTAAATAAGTAGCATAAATTCTTCTCGAACCGTCTGAACTGAATTTGAAAATACTGATATCATAACCTGCTGCACCATCCTCAACGACTCCCCCTGCATAAGTGGTTTGATAAACACCCGGATTAGATGGATAACCGGCACCAAATACAATTCCTCCGGCAAATAAAGAACCATCCAAGCCGGGGGTTGCCGTAAAACCCCAATTGTCTGCGCTACTTCCGGTAAAGCTTGAAAATAAAATGGATGGATCAATCACCAATAATTTATCAGGATCAAATCGATTTATTTTGAATGATACCCAACGTCCTTTTAATGAATAATTGCATTTTACTGCAATCTGTTTCCCGTCATCGGTGGATTGATAGCTGTAAGGAATACGCTCTTCTACTTGTCCGACTGGTGTTTTAACTAGCAAGATTTTTTTTTGCAATTCAAGCTGAGCCGGATCACTGTATTTCATGAGTATTCGATCTGGATCTCCACCCGGATGAATCAAGAAATCATATTTCATCTCATTTCCTTGTGAATAATACCTCAAGTCAATATTTGGATAGATGTTTTTATAAGTAACTGATTGAAAAATTCGACAATGACCCGCCCAACGACCCGGATCATTTCCTAAAAAATAATTGTTGTATGATTCCAATTGTTTTTCAGTGATAATTTCGGGTGATGGATTAGACCCTACCAATTCAACTCGGTAAAAAACCGAATTCATGCGCATCGTTTTTTCGGAATGTTCAGGATGTTCGCCATGCATAGCCTTTGCCAATTGCTGATATTGGATTGGATCATGGAGGTAAACTGAAAATCCTTGTTTCTCCAAAAAAAAAGAACCATGCTTCCAATCGCCACGAAACAAGACTGCTTGATCCCATTGCCCCTTATTTTCGACCAAATCCATTTGAGCAAACACTTGTTGATTTGCAAAAATGAAACAGGAAATAAATAAAAAGAATATGCGATTCATAAGGGATACAATTTAACACATAAAAGGGTAAAACAGTTTTATGTAGATACTGAATATGATCAGGCAATTTTACTCCAACCTGTTCTGCCGCCTCGGCTTTTAAAATATTGATTAAGACACTGATGTTCGGGCTTTTGAAGCTCCGGATCATCTTCCAGAATTTCGCAAACCGAATTCCTTGCTGCTTCCACCATCGCCCTGTCATCCACTAAATTCGCCAATTTGAATTGCAGGGCACCGGATTGACGTGTTCCCTCCATTTCTCCTGGGCCACGAAGCTCCAGATCCTTTTCCGCGATTTTGAAACCATCATTGGTTTCAGTCATAATTTTCAATCGAGCCCTGGCCTCACCGGACAACTTCATTCCTGTCAACAGAATACAATAACTTTTCCCACCGCCTCTTCCCACTCTTCCCCGCAACTGATGCAGTTGCGACAATCCAAATTTCTCCGCACTTTCCAAAACCATGACCGTTGCATTGGGTACATTCACTCCTACTTCAATGACGGTTGTACCAACCATAATTTGTGTGTCACCGGTCACAAAGCGATGCATATTGGTTTCTTTTTGTTCAGCGGGTTGCTTACCGTGAACCATACTGATATGATATTTTGGTTCAGGAAAAAATGACTTCACTTCTTCATACCCCTTCATCAAATTTTCGTAATCCATTTTGCTACTCTCTTCAATCAAGGGATAAATCACATAGGCCTGTCTGCCCATTTTAACTTGCGCTTTGATAAAATCCATGACAGCAGGTCTGGCATGTTCATAACGATGTTTGGTATCAATAGGTTCTCTACCCGGAGGAAGTTCATCAATCACGCTATAATCCAGATCGCCATATGCTGTCATGGCCAGCGTACGCGGAATAGGTGTTGCAGTCATCACCAGAATATGCGGAGGTATCAGATTTTTCTTCCACAGTTTAGCGCGCTGTGCCACACCAAACTTATGCTGTTCATCTATCACAGCCAATCCCAAATTTTGAAAAACAACTTGATCTTCGATCACCGCATGTGTTCCAATGAGCATATGCACAGAACCATCGGCACAACCCTCTAAAATTTTCCGTCTTTGTTTGGTTGATGTGGAACCTGTCAAACATTCAACCCTGATGTCCATATTTCTCAACAAACCGGTGATGGATTGAAGGTGTTGTTGTGCCAGTATTTCTGTTGGTGCCATGAGTACACTTTGGAATCCATTGTCAGCGGCCAACAACATGGTCAATAAAGCAACCATGGTTTTACCACTCCCCACATCCCCTTGTAACAATCGGTTCATCTGACGTCCGGTGCCCAGGTCTTTTCTAATTTCCTTGAGTACTCGTTTCTGCGCTCCCGTTAGCATGAAGGGCATTTCATGTTCGAAAAAATGATTGAATAAATCTCCAACTTTTTCAAAAGAAAGCCCTTTACTGAAGCGATTTCTTTGAATACGAATGGTTTGAACGATAAACTGTGCGAGAAAAAGTTCTTCGAATTTCAATCGCCTGACTGCTTGCTTGTATGCATCCTGATTTTTAGGTAAATGAATCTGTTGGTAAGCATGATACCGTGACATCAGTTTATATGACTTAAGAATGGTTTCCGGAATATTTTCCGAGATATCATGGGGAGTAATTCTTTTAAAAAGCTCGCGGGCGAGTTTACCGATCGCTTGTCCATTGAGACCTTTCGCTTTAAGTTTTTCAGTGGATGGATATACCGGCTCTAGGATTGAAGCGCCTGCCAAGGTTTCAGCATCGTAATTGGCTATTTCAGGATGGGCCATTTGTGGCTTGGATTGAAAAAAACTCAATCGACCAAAAATCAAAAAACGACTTCCAACCACGATCTGTTTTTCAACCCATTGGATTCCTTGAAACCAAACCAGCTCTATCACTCCCGTATGATCTCTAAATTGCGCAACCAGTCTTTTCTGTCTTTTTTCACCCAACAGCTGAACACTCATCACCGTTCCGGTGAGTTGCGCATAGTCCATGCCCGGATGCAGTGATCCGATTTGATCTACGCGCGTTCGATCAATATGCCTGAAAGGATAATGATCCAGCAAGTCCTGAAAAGTATGAATACCCAATTCCTTGCGCAGCATGTCTCCTCGAATAACGGATACGCCGTGCAGGTATTCTATCGGACTGGATAATATATGTGGTTGCGGTGCGATCTTTTTTTCGCAAAGATACCAATTAAGACTTTTGGGATGGGCCTCCGGGCCTTGGGCGATTGGGTTTTCCCTGGCCAAATTTTGGTCTACCACCCGCACCCGAATTCCTTTGATTTCCTCTTCCCGGATTGAAATTTTGTGGCTGATATGACGGTGTGGCACCCAATGATTCAGGAACAACCCCATGAGGCACCGTTTTACCAATCAGCTTTTCAATAGATGCAAATTTTCTTTGTTCTTCCGGACCAACCAGCGTATAAGCAGCACCGTCGGCCTGCGCCCTGGCCGTTCTCCCAATGCGATGAACATAATCCTCGCCATCATGTGGCACATCGAAATTAATCACCAATTCGATATGATCGATATCAATCCCTCTGCTCAAAATATCCGTAGCCACTAAAATCGGCAAACGTCCACTGCGAAAATGACTGAGTACTTCCTCTCTTTTAACTTGCTCCAAGTCGCTGTGAATCTCATCTGCATTCATACCCATGCGTCTAAGCGTTTGCGTGAGTTGTTTCACGGATGACTTGCTACTGCAAAAAATCAGGGCATGGTGATATGTCTTCTCCTTGAACAATTGCGCAACCAATGGAATTTTTTGTGGTTCATAAACGAAATAAGCGCGCTGCGCTATTTTCTCCGGTGGCTTGCTGATCGCAATATTAACCTCCTCAGGCTCACGCAACAAAGATTTTGCCAACTGTCTGATTTTGGGTGGCATGGTTGCAGAAAAAAGCAGGTTCTGTCTGTTGGGAGGAAGATGCTTGATAACAAATTGAATGTCTTCATAAAACCCCATATCCAGCATGCGGTCTGCTTCATCTAAAACAAGGTATCTCAAATGTTGAAGTTTGACGTAACCCATCTTGATATGTGCCATCATTTTTCCGGGGGTGCAAACAACAATATCTGCACCCATACTCAATCCTTTTTTCTCCTGAACAAAAGCATTGCCATCTCCTCCGCCATATACAGCCATGGAACTGATTCCTGCAAAATACCCGAGTCCTTCTAGGTGTTGTGCAATTTGAATGGCCAATTCACGGGTTGGTACAATTACCAATGCTGTAATACCATCCGATTGATGTGGTTCCGATAAGATGCGCTGAATCAGCGGCAATAAAAATGCAGCTGTTTTACCGGTGCCTGTTTGGGCGGCAGCAATTAAATCTTTTCCGGAAAGAATAATCGGTATTACCTGCTCCTGCACCGGAGTAGCCCTTTCATATCCCGCAGCATCGATTCCTTCCATCAATCGTTCATCAAATCCGAAATCAGCAAATCGTTTTCCGTTCATGCATGCGAAGGTAATGTTTTCATGGTTGAACGGAACGACCTACCTTCACCATATGATTGCAATACCACAACCCGGAAAATTTCATACGCTGAAAGTAAATCGCATCGTATCTTTTGGCGTTTACCTGGAGGGTGGAGAAAATGGTATTCTTTTACCCAACCGTTTTGTACCTGCCAACACAAAAGTTGGAGATCTGATCACCGTTTTTCTTTATCATGATGGGGAAGACCGTCTGATTGCAACCACAGAAAAACCACTGGGACAATTGGAAGAGATCGTATTATTAACTGTAGTCAGTATCAATCCGACGGGGGCTTTTATGGACTGGGGATTGATGAAGGATCTATTTGTGCCCAAATCACAGCAAAAAAACAGGATGATTCCGAATGGAAAATATCTGATTAAAATTAAGGAAGATGTACGAACAGGAAGATTATATGGCACTGAAAAATGGGAACATGAAATCAGAAACGAACAGCTGACTGTTCAGGAAAAAGAACAGGTTCATTTAACTGTACAACGAAGAACAGATTTGGGATATAGTGTAATCATCAATCATCAACACGAAGGATTGTTATATCATGATGAAATTTTCAGGTCAATTTTTCCAGGAGCATGCTTTAAGGGATTTATAAAAAAAATATATCCCGATTCTAACCAAATTGATGTGAGCATAGGTGCTGCCGGATATCAACGTGTCGATGATCAAACAGATATCATCATGAAACTTTTACATGAAAACAATGGATTCCTCCCTTATCACGACAAAACAGATCCGGCCTTGATTTATGAGGTTTTTGAAATGAGTAAAAAAACATTCAAAATGTGTTTGGGGAATTTATACAAACAAAGAAAAATCAAAATGGATCAGGATGGAATTCGCTTGATAAATTAAACTTTGTCTAGGTATAATATTCAATCAACGCTATCTTTTGATATTCGCTTAAAACGCCCGGCTCTACGAATTCTACATCTCCTCCGGTTGATAGTACTTTTTCAATAATATCATCTACTGCATCCCGGATATAAAACGGATGTTGTAATGTTTCATCTCTGGGTTGAATAGCTTCAGTAGTTCCTGAAAGCTCTGCCGGATATACAAAATCTTTTTCGACCACGAGTAGTCTGCCCTTCCGCTCAACTGCAGCTTTCCAAACTTGATTGATACCAAAAACCAAACGCTTTTGTCCCAGAGATGCATCTAACTGTTTTAAAATTCTTTTTTGATCCACTTTTTTCCAGTTCTCTAAGTAAGGCTGCATGATTTGATACAGATTATATTCTGTGGCCTCTTCGTAATTTCCAGGA
>JBILCT010000179.1:0-3705 GCA_044353025.1 Ferruginibacter sp.
AATTGTATCGCAGGACGGAATGCAGATTGAGAGAGTGAAGTACTACTTGTTGGAACTGTATTAATATTTGCTCTGCGACAGGTGACAGTAGAACTACTGCTCTGGTTTCCATTGGCGGTATAGAATGTGAATCCAGGATGTGAAATCCCGTTGAGTCTTTCCAATTTCACCACAAGGTTGGTTCCTGCTGTTCTTACGAAAGAAGTGGTCAAAGGTATTTTCACAAAACCATCTACTGGAATTGCATCGAGTGTGCCATTGAATACCACCGTATAGCCACTGCTGAAACCTGAGCCTGTTGTAAGTGTGGTGGTTGAGGCGGAAATATTTTGCATAGAAACCTTGTAGTTTCCGATGCTTGTAGGTGAACCGAGATCTTTCAGATAAAAGTTGATCTGAGTAATCGCTGTTGCAGCCGTAGTGAAGTTATTTCCAATTTCAGCATTTGAGTATAACTGCTCGCTGACATGATATTTTGTGGTGTTGGGAGGAGTGTTAACAGACCCGACAACGATTTGAGGACTGTTTGACTGATTGGCAGTAATACTGATAGTTTGGGCTTTCAAAACAAATGCTGAAAGGGTTAATGCCAACGAGATGAGAAAACGATTCATGTAATATTAATTTTACAATTAGGAAACGAAAAAATAACTGTAATTTTCGCAAGGCAAGTTAATGCATTTAATGGTCAAAGAAAAAAAAGGTGCTTTCTCGTACATTAAATGATTGTAAACCCAGCTTAGTCAATTGATTAGCAAATCAGTATGAAAAAAATAGCATTGATCCCGGCCCGGTATGCCTCCACCAGATTTCCATTCAAACTCATGCAAGCCATTGGAGACAAACCGGTCATTGTTCACACTTATCAAAACACCGTTTCAACCGGTTTGTTCGATGAGGTTTGTGTGGTAACAGATCATGCCTCGATTTACCATGCGATCCTAGAAATTGGAGGCAAGGTAATCATGAGCAAAAAAAATCATGAGAGTGGCAGCGACAGGATTGCGGAAGTTGCAAGAGAATCAGATGCAGCGATTATTTTGAATGTCCAGGGTGATGAACCGTTTGTTGATAAAAACACATTGAGTCAATTACTCGACGTTTTTAAAGATGTAGAAGTTATGGTGGGGTCTGTTATGAAACCTTTTAAAAACAGATCGCTGATAGCTGATCCCAATTATGTAAAAGTAGTGGTTGACCTTCAGGGAAGATCATTGCTGTTCAGTCGAAGTCCGATTCCTTATGAAAGAGACAAGGATACGGGCATTCCTGTGTATGAGCATGTTGGCATCTATGCTTTTCGCAAAGAAGCACTTTTGAAATTTACGGAAATGGAAATGACCCCCTTGGAAAAAGCCGAAAAAATTGAATGCTTACGCTATTTGGAAAACGGAATCCCAATCAAGATGGTCATCACAGATTACGAAGGTGTAAAAATAGATGTACCGGAAGACTTGGAGAAAGCAAAAGCGTTCTGGAAAAAAATGAAAGATTGACTCTTTTGATTTTGACTTTTACTTTCTCACTTCACATCAAAATCAACCACAACCTCTTCCGTAAGCGGATGTGCCTGACAGGTCAGAATGAACCCTTGTTCAACCTCTTCTGCCTCCAGTGCATAGTTGACATCCATGCTTACTTCTCCTTTCAATAACTTAGCCCTGCATGTACAGCAAACTCCGCCCTTGCATGCATAAGGCAAATCTGCGCCCGCTTTCAACGCAGCATCTAAAATACTATCCCCCTGATACGCCAAGGGAAATCCAGTTGTTCTTCCGTCTAACGTCAGGGTAATCTGACTAACCGGTCCTTGATCAACTGAAGAGACCTTCTCTAATTTCTGCGTTTGTGCTATTGCTCCTGCCGTTGTAAATAACTCGAAGTGAACCCTGTTTTTTTCTATCCCTTGCTCCGTTAAAAAATCAGTCGCCTCATGTATCATGCCTTCCGGTCCACACAAATAAGCTGAACTGAAAGTTTTATAATCAATCAAAGATGTTAATTGTGCCAACTTATTTCGGTTGATACGACCATTCAATATTTCCGCATCCAGTTGCTCACGACTTAGCACTTGAATCAAATTGAATCGTCCCATGTATTTGTTTTTGATAGACTCCAGCTCCTCAAAAAACAAAATAGACTGACTATTCCGATTACCATAAATCAAGGTAAATGTGCTGTCTTGCTGATGATACAAAGCATGTTTGATAATAGAAAGCATCGGTGTAATTCCACTACCTGCCGCTATTGCCAGATAATTCGGTTGTTCTGCCTGTGCACGTAAGGTGAACCTGCCCATCGGCGCCATGGTTTCCAGCATGTCACCAACCTTTAATACTTCATTGGCATAGGTTGAAAAAACACCATCCGTTATTTTTTTAATAGCCACTTTCAACATACCCTCATATGGCGCAACACAAAGTGAATAAGAACGACGAATTTCTACTCCATTCAAATTGATTCTAAAGGTCAAGTACTGACCAGATTCAAATTGAAAAACTTCTTTTAATCTTTCAGGTACTTCCAATTCAATAGAAACAGCATCTGATGTTTCATGAATAATTTTTTGAACCTTAAGCGAATGAAATAAAGTTGACATGTTATTGTTTTTTTACCAATCCAAATAAAAGCTGATCAACCAATTGGTCAGCCAGTTGATTGGTTGTGAGTTGATTTTTAGTAGAATGCCAAAGTTCCAAACCACGAACTGCAGATAAAATGGTGAACACAGCAACGCCTGCATCCATCTTCTTCAACTCCTTGGTTTGAATTCCCATACCCACCAGTTCTATCAATCGTTTTTCATACAAACGTCGTTGATGTAAAAAATTACTGAGGTAGGGTTCTTGCAACTGTTTCCATTCATGATTGGAAACATAGACCTCATCATAATCAGTCAACATTTTATGAATATGAAAACGAATGAGTTTTTCAAGTTTTTTAATGATGCTATCCGGAAGCTGGTCGACAGATTCCCATGCTTTCATGAAATCATTGGCTACCTTAAAACAGATATTTTGTAAAAGTTCGTTTTTAGATCCGATATGATTGTATAAGCTTGACGCCTCTACACCCAAATGTTCGCCCAATGAACGCATGGAAGTTTGAGCAAAGCCATGCTTCCTGAAAAGCGATGCCGCTTTCCGAGATATGGTAGCTTTTTTGTCAGACCCTTTTTGTGCAAGAATTTTTGCCATCTAATTGGCAAAACTAACACTTATTCGTTTTTCTAAATCATGTTTTCGCTTGACTTTACCTGCATTGCTCGGTTCATGTCTAGGCAAACAAAATTTTTGGGTCCAAGAAAAACGTCTGCTATTTTTAGCAACTAAAAGTTTTCAGGTTTTAAAATCGCTTTACGAATGGTTTCTCTTTCTTCTTTCGTAGCAATATTGGGTTGACGATTCAATCCCATGAATGTATACACCGGCTTGTATTGTACAATTCGGCCTTTATAAAAATAAGCCCTCATGAAATATGCCTGTCGAACACCGGCACTATGAATCTGATCAAATAAAAAATTTCCCAATCCATAAAAAATAGGTTTACCACGATAATGTACAATTTCCTGAACCTGATGCGCCTGTGATCCGATAACCGCATCTGCGCCCATATCAATCAATTCCTTGCATTTGGCTTTTTGACTGGTCGTTGGCAGATATGAGGTTACCTCACCAAACTGTACACATACAGTGATATAACTCA
>JBILCT010000002.1:0-18216 GCA_044353025.1 Ferruginibacter sp.
TAATGAATCAATGATGTTGACAGCTTTTTCTTTGGAATAACGGTTGGCTCCCATGGATCGATCAGCACATTCTCCACAAGGACAAAGCTCATTAAATCCAACCCAGGCTACTTTATGATTATCACGAAGTGTAATTACCAACGGTTTATTGGCTAATGATGGATCTAATCCTCCACCAAAATGTTGCATGCCTTGTTGATCATACCATTCCATGGTTTTTACATAGGCTTCCGTACCAACATCCAAATTATGATTACCGGTTAACTCAACCACATTTACATTCAGGCGTTTCAGTATTTCGAAATGTTCAGGCTTGGTGGCAAATTTCATTTTCATGACAGGATACGAACAGCCCGCTTGCATACTCACCTCGTTACTCACATGCGTATAATCATTGCCTGTGAAATATGGTTGAATGTTTTTAAGGTAGAAATCAATTCCCTCTCGATCCAATACCGTTCCTGTTGAACGTGTTATGGCTGTAACTCCAGTATGTAAAAAGCGGGTAAGATCTTTGGCAGAATTGAAAGCATGATTACTTTGAAAGAACAAAGGATATTTCGTCGGCTCCAGGAAATAGTCGACAGAATCTATGCTCAATGACAAAAAACGATTGTCAATAGAATCAATGGTGGTAAGCAATAATGCAGTTGAACTTTTGAAATCAAATTGGTTGACAGATTGAATTTTGGGACTGGATGTTAGTGCAAACCTTTGAACCAAATCATCTGTAAGATCAGCAGTACAAGTGATACGACCTGCCTTGATTCCTTTTTTCAATGAATCCAAACTAAGGGATGTGGATGTATTTAAAAAACTTCCGGCGAGCAATAAAGGAATAGAATCTTTTTGAACCTTTATGTCAGTGGTAATATCGTGGTTCGCATGATTGTTAGATTTCCCATTACAAGCAATCAAATGGATGGGTAGAAACAAGTATAAGTAAAAAATCCTTTTACGCATGGAATCAAATTGTTTAGTCATCAAAACTATCCGCTTCCTTTGAGAATAAAGAATTTTTTATTGAAATATTTCTACAATAAAAGAATCATATAATTTGTAAAATCAGATGGTAATTTTCTTCCTCAGCAAGCGGAATTTATTTCACCTTGCCCCAGTTTTCACCACTCCGGATTCGATAAAGCGTCATTTCACTTACGCCATATTTTGTAGCCAGTTGTTTGTAAGTCAATTTGCGTTTTGGATTATTTAAGGTGTCTTTGATTGTTTTCACCTGGGCAATGGATAATTTCAATCCAACAGTCCGATTAGCTTGTTGTTTTTTATAAGCCAATTTAGAAGGGCTTTTTTGTTGATGATCCACCGCTTCATCCTGGGTAGCCCATTTTAAATTCTTCGCACTATTGTCTGTTTTTTTGTGATTGCTGTGAATCACATATTTCGCTTTGGGTGATTTTTTTGGACAAAATAATTTCGCAATTTCACGATGTAAATAAATGGTACCATTACCATCTTCCACATGCAGATTCAATGTTCGATAGCCGGAAGTAAGTGACCCTTTCAATAATTGTCCATCCGTATCCATTCCTTCCACATAACTGGCCGCTCTTCCCAAATTAGAAACTGCATAACGCTTCTTGAGGGTTTTGTATCCCTTAAACTGCATTTGTTTCCAAGTTTCGCCTGCTAACTTTTTAATCATCTTGCATGATTTTTTTGGTGATAAAAATCGAACCGGAATTGGTTGAATAATTCCGATTGGATAAATATAATCATTGTTTGTTGTTGGAATTCAATAATTCCAAAAATTCTGCTTCAGAAAGTATTTTAATGCTCGGAATTTTCTTTGCTTTTTCCAGTTTACTTCCGGCGTCATCTCCCACAACTAAAAAATTCAATTTACTGCTTACACCACTTAAAAGTTGACCTCCACGCTGTTCTACCATCGCCTCTGCATTGCTTCGCTTTAAAGTGGGCAATGTCCCCGTAAACAAAAAAGTGTTTCCGGATAAATTGCCTTCCGTTACTGATGACTTTTCAGCAGTCATATTCAATCCTAATTCCTCCAGTTTTTTCAACATGGATTGATGTTCCGGGAGTTGAAAAAAATCTTGAATACTGGATGCAACTTTGATACCCACATCTTCCAATCCTTGTAATTGTTCGACACTCATCGTCTTCAGGTCGAATAAATGATTGATATGCCTTGCCAATGTTTTAGCCGTTGTTTCTCCCACAAAACGGATGCCCAATGCATAAATCAATCGATACAAAGGCTGCTTTTTACTTGTTTCAATGGCGGATTGCAAATTTTGAACCGACTTAGGTCCAAATCCATCGAGCTTCGACAACGCGTCAAACGGCAATGAATAAACGCCGGGGATATCATTTAACCAATGCAAGGAATGAAACTTCCTAACGTTCGCATCGCCTAAGCTTCGGATATCCATGGCATCCTTGCTCACAAAATGTATGATTCGTTCAACTACTTGCGCTGCGCAACCTGCATTAACACAACGCCAAACCGCTTCTGATTCCGACTTATGCAATTGCTCATGGCAAACAGGACATTCTTTGGGAAAAGAAATTGGTTTTTCCTGCCCATTCCTCCATTCAGGTAGAGATTTTACAATTTGTGGAATTACATCCCCACTTCTTTCAATCAAAATCCGGTCCCCTATTCTTAAATCCTTTTCATGGATGTATTCTTCATTATGTACAGAAATACTGCTCACTGTAACGCCACCAACGGCAACAGGATCTATCTTGGCTACCGGTGTAATGGCTCCTGTTCTTCCGACCTGAAACTCTACTCCAATTAATGTGCTCGTTGCTTGTCTGGCCTTAAACTTATACGCAATGGCCCAACGTGGGTGATGCGAAGTCATACCCAATTTTTCCTGTAAACCCAATTGATTGACTTTGATGACCAACCCATCTATTTCATAAGGTAAATCATCCCGCTTTTTTTCATACGCACCAATCTCTTCTAATACCGCTTGAATTCCCTTGACAACTTTTATTTCTTGCTTCGGACTTTTAAAACCTAGATTCCACAACAGGTCAATCATGGAAGCATGCGTATGTTGGTGAAGTGTTTGACCGGCATTCAATGAAGTGATGTAACTCACGTGATATAAAAATCCGACCAAATTCCTTTCCCGTACAATCTTCGGATCCTTGATGCGTAAAGATCCGGCTGCGGCATTTCTTGGATTTGCAAGAGGCGGAACACCCTCCTCCATCAATTTTTCATTGTATTGTCTAAAGTGTTCTTTGGTAATCATCACCTCACCCCGTATCTCAATTTGCTTGATATTGTGTTTTGAAAAGGAGGCCGACAATGGTATGGAACGTATCTGAAAAATATTCGGTGTGATATCATCTCCTGTTTCGCCATCTCCTCTTGTTACTCCACGCAATAAACGATCATCTTCATAGACCAAGGAAATACTTGCTCCATCAAATTTTGGCTCTACTGTATATTCTACTTCTTCCAAACCACTCAATTCTCTTGCCTTTCGGTCCCAATCCAACAAATCTTCCGCATCATAAGAATTTTCAAGCGACAACATTGGTACCAGATGTTGCGTCTTAGGAAAATCCTTGATCATCCCAACACCTACACGCTGTGTGGGTGAATCCCTCGTAATCCAATCCGGGTGTGCTTTTTCTGCCGATTCAAGTTTCTTATAAATCCGATCATATTCAGCATCACTGATAGAAGGATCATTCTCCACATAATACCGATGTTCATGAAATCGCAATACTTCACGAAGCAACTCAATGTTTTCCTCGCTTACTTCCAGTGCCAATTGATCATCCAGCCATTGAAGGGTGTTTGCCTGAATCTGTTTGATTTGCTCTTGCGCGTACATGCATCAAAGGTAATAAGCAAAACATGTCATTTTTCTTTTCAAAGTTTGGGTTTGATTTTTTTTCCATTGACCGGCTTTTGTGGGACCGATTGAATTACCGGTGGTTTTAATCTGATGTTGCGGTCTTGTTTACGTGGCATATCTGTTTTGGGCAATGGAATAGGCTTGTCAATCGGTGGACGAACTGGTATCTCCGTTTTGGGAATTTTTGGCTGCTCAGGTAATATTGGTTTTTCTACAGGTGGAAATTTCGGTTGTTCTGCTTCGTGTACGGGTGGACGTAATTCATGTTCCGGGCGAACCGGTCTATTTACCGGTGGTTGTATTGGCCTTATATTTTCTTTTTCATCTTTAGGTAATTGAAGTTGTTCTTCCTTGTGAATCCTTTCAAAATCATGTTCAATTTGATTCAACTCTATTACATCTTCCGGTGCTTTTCCGCTCCAACGTTCAACCTTTGTGGGCTTGGATTGCGATGACCTTTCTGAAATCTCAGGCTTGTAGAGATATAATTCCTGTCCCTTCATTTGTTGGCCGGGCTTCTCCATGGAAGCGATACGTGATGATTGCCAACTTTTTTTGGTCGCTTTTTCCACCTCATTCAAAGGTGGTCCCGCATGATAATTGATTTTGTTTTTTACATCTTCCCGAATATTTTGAATCAGCTTTGAATTTCTTAGGTAATCCATGTACCCGCCAAACCCTGCAAAATAATGATCTACATCTTTTCTGCCCATGTGTCGATTTTGAATAAATCGCCAATGCGTATGCGGCAAATAATATCCATCTGAAAAAGCAAAAGATTGCGAAACCCCCGGACCGATCGGTGCCCAGCCATAATATCCATCACTGTATCGCCAAACTACCCAAGCGCAACTCCATTGATAACCCGGCACCCATGCCCAGCCATAAAACGGATCATAAAACCATCTACCATAATGAAACGGACCCCATCCCCAAGAATAATAAGAGTACCAGGTCCAACCCATATCAGTAAATAACCAGTACCCATTGGTACCATAAGGGAAGAAACCGGGTTCTACATTCGGTACCCACACAAATCCAAATCGTGGGTGATCCATCCAGCTGCCGTAAGGTCTTAATGTTTCATAAAAAACCGAATAAGTTAAACCTGGTTGTTCAATACGTATTTGATCGTGATTCATCGTTCTAGCGGGTAATGGATAACAACCCGAAAACCAAAATGTAACACAAAATAAACCTGCCAAGCAATGAATGTGTGATGGAGTCATAGTCATATAATTCATGTGTGATTAATGATTGTTTGGATGTAAAAAGATTATTGATATTACACCCGTGCTCAATAAGTTGAACGATGAAAATACTTGTCCAGTCAAACATGCTCCATGATCTGCATGGGTACATTTGATGATATTGATTGATCAGGCAAAACACCACCGCGCAATGCAGGTTCCTGATAGGGCAGTCCGAGTTTATGATACACAGACGCCTCTGTTTCACCGGCTAATTTTTTTTGTGTTTTTCGGTCAAACAATCCATATTCATTGAGTTTCCAACCTTTAGAAGCAGCGCGTTTACGAAGTGCAAGGTTATGCTCCACCGGACCGGTAAAATAAACTAACGCAGATCCATACTCGCTTTTATCGATAAAACGAATGTCCAATTGTATATCTGGCTTTGTTAAATGGAATTGCATTTTTCTGGTACCAATCTGAATTGCTTTACCAAAAGATTTTAATGCCGTCATTTCTCTATACACATTTGAATTACTTGAAACATCCAATACCGCTATCAAATCAATGTCGCCAATTGTTGGTTTTCTTCTCCGCAAACTGCCTGCGATGATGCATTGAGTTATTCCGTTTACTTGCGCTATTACGTGACAGCATTTTTGAGCGATCGGAATAATTTGATCAATGGGGAATCTTCGATTTAAAGTTGTTGCAATATTTAGGGCATTTTTGATCAGTCGCCATTTTTTTAGTCCGATACCGGGTATTGATTTTTTTTCTGCCTGGTTTATTTTCAATTCCAATTCCTTTTGGGTTTTTACATCCCAATGTTCATGGATTAAACGAATGGTTGCCGGACCAATGCCTGTTGAATGCATGAGTGAAAAAAGATCTTTGGGATTTTCAGCAATCAGTGTTTCCCAAATTTGAATAGTTCCGGTATGCAGATACTCCAGAATTTTATCTGCGATGGATTCGCCTATATTTTTAAGATCTATCAGCCCTTGCCGATCATTAGTATATCGTTCTATCGGCTGCTGCATGTTGTTGATTTCCTTGGCTGCTTTTTCATAGGCAAGTGCACGAAAGCGCTCTGATTTTCCCATGAAACGATAGCAATCAGCCATATCGTTGAAAATATTAACCAGGGCAGTATTGGTAGGAAACAATTTCATGATTCGGAATAAAAAAGGGGCGGAATAATATTTCCGCCCCTGTTCAAAAAGATCAGTTTAAGTCAACATTTTACCGTTGCGTTTTCTGATCCAATCTGTTTTGATCTGAAAATACCTTACTCAAATTTGCATCTCCCCGATGCATGCAACCAACAGTTTCGCGTCCCTTTAAAACCTTAACTCTGTCGTTTCTCTGAGCAGATATTTCTGCGATCAATCTGAAACAAAAATAATTTGCACGAATGCTGATTCACATGACCGTGGACATGTTGATATCCAATCTTTCTCATCATTGCAAGCAATCACCGTATGTTACGATAGAAAATATCTTGGTTAGGTTTACAAAAAAAAGATATGCATATAGAAATCCACGACCATACCCGATTGAGCGAGATCGATCGCGTATTCAACAACCATTTTCCCTATTTACACCTGAAGTTTTATAGTGGCAAACACAATAAATATGAAGGTTCAGGAATCGAGATGCAAATTCGTTTCGATAAAACGGTAGGTCAAATTCGAAAAACACATATTTCCATGTTATTGGAGATCAGACCAACAGAAAAAATATCAACACTGGAGCGGGAATTTCAGAACCGATTGGGCTTCTCTGTCCAAGTCATGGGAATGGGAAGCATCAACTGGGAACAAAGTACCGGATTAGACATGCTGAATTTGCATGATTTGAACATCATTTCAAGAAATGCGTCTGATGAATACGTTGTGGAAGAATATGATCAGTCGCTGAACGAGGTAGCTTAACTAAGGGAACTTGCTATCTTTGGTGAAATTATTTTCATGCGCATTTTAGTTTCCCTTTTGATTTCCGCTATTATTATGATTGGTTGTCAGTCTAAGAAAGCGGAGGTCCCGGTTATCGGTTTTATAGATGCATTTCAAGACAATACTTTGCAACAAGCGAAGCAAGGATTTCTGGATGCTTTAAAAAAATCAGGCTATGATGAGGCCAATGGCTCTCTGCAATTGATTTATAGAAATGCGCAAGGCGATAATATCGCATTGACGCAAATCACCAAATACATCCTCAGTCAGGAACCGGATTTAATTGCAACCTGCCCTACCCTTTCAACGATTGCAACGGTTCAAGCAACAAAAAAAATACCGGTTTTTATGATGGTGGCCTCTACGCCTTCATTGATGAAACTGACAGACAAAAATGGGAAGGATCCAGCAAATTTATTTGGAGTTGGTGAAACACTCGATTACATTGATACATCCTTTGGATTGATTCCAACTTTAATTCGACCCAAGGCCCAAAAAATAAAAGTAGGGCTCATTTACAATCAAGCAGAGCCGCAGTCTGTTGATGCGTTGGCTGATATCAAAATATTTTCGGTAAAAGCACAATTGGAGTTAATCGCCTTGCCGGTGAATAACTCAGCCGAAGTGAGTTTGGTGACCAAACGTTTGGTAGCGGAAGGAATTGACGTATTTTTTGCGAATCCTGACAATACTGTTTTTGCAGCATTTGAATCCATTGTAAAAAACTGTAACGAAGGAAATATCCCAATTATTACCAGTGAATCCGGATTGGTAGCACGCGGTGCACTGGCGGCTTATGGTGCTGATATTTATCAATGGGGGTATCAAGCGGGTGAGCAGGCAGCGAATTATCTGAAAACCGGGAATAGCGGCTCAATGCATTGGGAACCGGTGAAAATCAGAAAGCGTGTATTTAATACCACGATGGCATCTAAATACAAAATCAATATTCCGGAGGGATATACTCCAATGCCATGAACGGATTCTATTTATCTGCACTTCAATTGGCACTCTGTTTGACGCCTATGGCGCTGGGTATTTTCATTTCCATGAAAGTATTTCGCATTCCTGATATTACCACCGATGGAAGTTATACACTCGGTGCATCTGTAGGCGCCATACTGCTAACCGCAGGATATCCATTGGTATGGGTTGTGTTGGCGGGTATATTTTCCGGCGTGTTAGCGGGCATGACTACCGGTTGGGTACACACGAAGTTTCGGATAGAAGCATTGCTTTCCGGAATATTGGTAATGACAGCCCTGTATTCCATCAATTTGTTGATCATGGGAAGATCCAATTTGCCACTCATTGGTAAAGATGGATTGTTTACGATATGGAGTGAACAATGGGGCGAAGCGATGGGAGGCTGGATAGCTTCAATGGCAGTGGTGGGTTTGTGTTGTCTTGGACTTTGGTATCTGTTAAAAACAGATTTTGGAATAGCAATGCGGGCATCCGGCAATAATCCGGCAATGAGTGAAGCCAACGGAATGAACAATGATCGAGTAAAAATCATTGGGTTGGGAATGGCCAACGGTTTAACTGCCCTCAGTGGTGTTATGGTTTCTCAATACGAAGGATTTGCAGATATCAATATGGGAATTGGCATTGTGATTGTGGGACTGGGTGCAGTTTTAATTTCAGATACCATCAGACGTTGGCTGAAAATAACAAAAATAGGCGCACAGATACTGCTAGTTCTATTGGGCACAATGATTTTTCAAACCGTATTGGCTATTACGCTGTCAACTGGTGTAGATCCCAATTCATTAAAACTGGTAACTGCATTATTTGTGTTGTTGATTGTTGGGTTACCCACATTCATCTCAAAAAAACGAAACGATTGACATGTTGACCATCGAAAAATTAACCAAGATCTACCATCGTGGATCATCCGATGAAGTACATGCATTATCGGGTTTAAATCTGAATGTGGAGGCAGGGAGTTTTGTCGTAATCATAGGTTCAAATGGAAGCGGTAAAAGTACATTGTTACATACTATATTGGGAACAGTCATTCCAACTTCCGGAGAAGTAAAAATTGATAATCAGTCATTAATCGGTGTGCCTGCGTATAAGCGTAGCCGATGGATATCCATGGTTTTTCAAGATCCGGTAAAAGGAACAGCCCCTGAATTAAGTGTGTTGGAAAATTTCAGATTGGCAGCACTAAGAACAAAGCGTAAGGGACTTCAGATCGGAATGAATAAAGATTTCAAGGATGAAGTTGCCGAGAAAATAAAAACGCTGGGCATGGGATTGGAAAACAAACTTGATCAGCTGATGGGAAGTTTGTCCGGTGGACAAAGACAGGCGCTTACGTTATGGATGAGTGTGATGGATGACACGAAATTGTTACTCATGGATGAACCAACGGCAGCATTGGATCCGAAATCTGCTCACCAGGTGATGGCATTGGCACAAAAAATAAATCAGGAGATGGGCATTACCATCCTGTTGATTACCCACCAAATGAAAGAAGCATTAGATTATGGAAACCGAGTGCTTTTTTTCAATCAGGGAAACATCGAAATGGATTTTTCGGGCAATAATAAAACTTCACTGAATTTGATGGATTTGCAAGGGTGGTTTAAGTAATTTTTTACATACCTTTCATTGAATGTTTAACATATAAATTCAAATAAAATGAAAAAATTAGTACTACTTACTTTAACGTTTTTGGTTGGATATTCCACATCTGTTTTTTCACAAAAACATGCACCCAGACCTGCTAAACAAAGAGTAAAAATACATGGTATATACCCGGAGGGCTCTCAACGAATGCTGGGGTTGTCTGATGTACGGGGATTGAATAGCTGGGACCTAAAAGTGATGCGCAATGAAATTTTTGCCAGACACGGATATATTTTCAAGTCTGAAGAAATGGTGAATTATTTCAGCAGTCAACGATGGTATCAACCAATCTATGATGATTTTACTCCATTCTTATCTGAAATAGAAAAGAAAAATATTGATTTCATTAAATCCATCGAGTAATGTTTTTAACAATTAAAAACAAACAGGTCTGTCTTACTCTTTTTGGATTAATCATTTCTCTGATCAACTTACTGAACGATTCGTTCGCTCAATCTAGTGTTAAGTTTTCTATCATAAAGAAACCAATCAATTACAATGATGAGAGAAAACGTTTGAGTGTTGAATATTTAAAAAAAAGACACCGAATAAATCAGCAAAATCCTGTTATAACGCCCCGGATAATTGTGCTTCATTTTACGGGCAGCGGAAATTTATTGAGCAATTTTAATTACTTCAATCGAATTAAAATTGAAGACGGGAGGCCCTTGAATAAAGACAGAAGTGAACTGAATGTGTCTGCTCATTATCTTGTTGATGTTGATGGAAAAGTATACCAATTGATAGAGGATACTTTATTTGCCCGGCATACCATTGGATTAAATTACTGCGCCATAGGAGTTGAAAACATTGGTGGTCCAAATCAACCATTAAGCCGCGAGCAAGTCATTGCAAACATAGCATTGATAAAACACCTAAAAACCAAATACAATATTGAATATGTAATCGGACACAGTGAATATGGAAAATTCAAAAAATCTAACTTATGGAAAGAAACTGACTCCGATTATTTTACATATAAGATCGACCCGGGAGATGATTTTATGAAGCAGATAAGAAAAGGTATCGCAGATTTAAACATAAAAGAAAGCCCTTAATTCGTGGAGAAAAACTGAGCAACTATGGTTCCCTCCAAGCTTTTCCCTGCTTTCCAATGTAGAATGATATTTCACCAAGATAAACTTTGGCGAGTCCGTTTTTAAAATCATTGGCATCATCATACAAAAGCGGAATGACCAATTCGCTTTTACGATTGAGATAACCCCATTTTTTATCTTTCTTTACCGCAACATATTCTTCATTAAATTCACCGATCTCGTCCCATTGAGGAGCGATTAAAAATTGTCCCTCTCGGTTGATGCAACCCCATTTACCGGATAACTTAACCCTGCCTACCCCATCTTTAAATGACTTTACTCTTTCAAAGGGTAAATCAAATAATTTTTTACCCTCCTTATTAATGTAGTATTCTCGATCATTGACCATTACAACCGCAATTCCATTTTTAAACAACCCCGCCTTGTCAAAGGTTTGATTGATCAGGACCTGCCCGGATGGATTGACATAAACAAATTGATTGTTTTTCCTGAGAAAGGGAATTAAAATATCCTGATCATTCTTTTCTTTTGAATTGCAGGCGATGATCGAGAATATAAAAAAGGTAAAGAAAATAGGTTTCACTGTTTAAATTTTATTTTACACAAGGGCAAACACGTAATTTATCCGTTAGGCTGATCTCGAGTTCAGGATATTTTTTAAACGCTGCTATTCTTTGTTTTACTTTAAGATAGCCTTTGTCGTTTCCATCTGCACCTAAAGACCAATATTTAAGGGCATCCGCGTGATTGAAGTCGCAGAATTGCATAAGGGTATATGCAGCAATCATTCCTGACATATGCCAGCCATTCCAACAGTGCAAGTAGATGGGACCTTTCTGAGGTGATTGAATTCGTTCATATACTAGTGATAATATTTCATGGGCCAACGTGTCATCTTCGGGTACAATAGATTGGTAATGAATACCAGCTTCATTCAAAGCTTTTAATTTTTCAGTTGGGTAATAGTTCGTAAAATTTCTTTTGTATAGATATATAATATCCGTAAACCCCATCGATCCTAATCCGAGTACACCATCCAAAGGCAAAGGATTGTTATTATCTCTTGCACAAAACGCATTGTACTTATTATTCCCTCCGCCACGATAAACAATCCCTTTGAGTACAGTTCGCATGTTCCTTGCGCTCGATAAATCTTGATTGCCTTCACCTCTGTTACGAACATATTTCGATAATAACATAGAATCACAACTCATTTTATTGAAAATAAGAGAGTCATTGCTATCATTGAAACGATAACTGGTCCAAGTATGATCAGGACTGATCATGATTTTTCCAAGCGAGGGTACATGAATGATGCTATCACGAGTAATCTGTGATTGTGCATCAAAAAAAGGAAAAAAGAGTGCGAGTATTAAAGTGATATAATTTGTTTTCATTTTGGATTTTTTTTCATCTCATTTTCCAATAATTTTTCAAAGTCATCCGTTTTCTCAGGCGAATGAAAATTAAGCTTCATTGACTGTATGAAGCTCTTTAACCGCAATGGATCATCCTTTATGTCAATAGATTCACGTTCGATTAAAATCATTGAATCTTTGGAATAACTGGTTGGTCTGCAAAACCCTAATAAATCCAAGCTGTGGTTTCTGAATCTTAATTCAACAAAATAATTTCCGCCTGAAATTCCCAATAAGCTGCCTGTATCTTTATGATCTGAACTGGAAGGATTATAGATCGGATAATACCAAGTTTCTACTCCTTGTTGGTGAAATATTTTCACTAGATATGCTTTTTGATTGCTGTCCAATAAAAACATTTCTTTACGCATACCGTTAATAAAGCAATTCACGTCGTGACTTTTGTATTTATATCTAACCTGAGAAAAAGAATCCTTACTCAACTCCCGATAATATTCTCTGCTTCCTTCATTAAGTATAGATTGTTGATGGATATCTTTCGCTGAGAATAAATTCAATCCATAAAAACGTTTGCTTTGTGTCGGGTAAATGCAAAATATTTCTTTGCAGGTATTTTCCGAATAGGTTGGACGGAAGACTTCATTTTCACTAAACATTTTTGTTACATCAAATTTTCTGGCATATTGCCAGCTTCCGTCAGCATACAGCACAATTTCTTCGTTTCCTATATTTACTTTTTTTATAAATGCTGGCTGAGCAGAGAGATGGTTTATACATACTAAACTAGAAATCAAGATAAATGCTAGTCCTGTTTTCATGATATTGTCCATTTTTTCTTTGTTGAATATAGCAGGAGTCATTTTCGCTTTTTTCGTTGATTCAGTAGAAAATAAACACAGAATAACATAGCACTTATTATTAGCGAGATTGTTATCCAGTTGGATTTAAATTGAGCAATTGGGGATTGTTTGTTTTCTTGCCTGCATTGATATAAATCAGGAAACACTGCATTCATTTTATATTCATTGGATGACCTGACAAAATAGACATCCATCGAATTATTTAATATCATTCCAACAGGCTTTGATACTTTGTCCATGATTTGTTCATTGTCATCTACAAGATACATATCTTCAATTTGAAACGATGTTAAATGCTTTGGAAGTTGATGTAATATATAATTCCCTTGATGTTGCTGTTTCCAAATTACAGTATCTGTAGAATAAATATGAATGCCTGTATCCACTAAAATGAGTGCAACCCTTTGATCTAGTCCTTTAATCATCAAACTTGCGCTGGTTTGGTTTTTAGATTGATGATTGATAGCAATCCAGCTCTGTTTTTTTCCATGCTCATTGGCAAATGCTAAAATATGGACTGAATTATTTTCACTCGAAGTTTTTCTGGGTTGAAAAATTGGAAAAACAAATAAACTGGAATCTTTGATATTTTTTAACTCTCGGGTGCCAGACGTGAATCCATCACTCCACCCTGTGAAGGCTAGTTCGGGATTCAATAATTTATATCCAATTGTTAGCGGTATATCTCGGAAGAATTGGCCTTGGAATAATTGAGCATCTGTTTGATCAGACCCAATCATTAATTGAACTCCCTGATGATTAAAATCATTTTTTAATTTCAGCTGATAAGACGATTTAAGTGAAAGCGCATCACTTAATTCAATGAATGAATATTTATTTCTGAAACGTGCAAAACTTCTAAGTTTTTCCACCTGAGCCTCCCAGTTTTTTTTGGATTGAAAAAAATTCCTTCGAGTCAAATGGCGATCTATTTCAGGATATAACCAATCATGAAAATAATTGATGCGGGAAACCAATGTATCAGCAGTAAGATGTGTAGCCAATTCAAAACAATACTGATTGATGAACTTATTTCTATAATATGGGTTCTGTAATAACTTTCGTAAAATCAAGGTTGACCAAGTTGGATTGAACCATTCCGTTTGTTCCGGACTTAATCTTTTTTGAATGAATGCTGATTGATAATTGGCAAAGCTGAGGTCTCCATCGTAATAAATCCATCTAAATCTTTTATCACCGGATTTTTGATTCCAAAATCGAATATTGCCCATGTAGTCTGGATTGGCAATATGTATCTGTAGAATCTGAAATTTAAAAAAATTATCGACATCTATCATCTTTTCAACACTATCTTTAAAGGAATCTGATTGAGGAGGATGCGTTGATAAATATTGCATCATCGCTTTATAATCCTTGGAAGTTCCATGTTCCGCATAGGCATTTCCTTGTAAGATATTGATAGCGTCTTCGGGTATTCCGTGGTTTTCATGAATATAATGTTCATCTATTTTTTCGCGGATGTTGTGAATACCCCAATATTCTCCATTTACCAACAAAACCGCAGGCTGAAAAGCCATGTATTCTAAATGCATGTCTCTAGCTACAGAAGAAATCATCATGTCTTTAAATCGTGTTGACATGTTGTCATTACCTGAGATTCTTAGCACCAATGAATTAAAACGATCAATGTTTTTATCTTTAAATACTTTAGATTTAAACTTCCCTTTTCCATATTTTTTTCGAGCGATCAATCGCATTGATTTTTCAGGATATGCACGCGTCATACCACCAAAAATTCTTAATCCTGAATATTGCGCTATGGTTGAACTATTCTTGTCGGGATAATATTCAAAAAACACCGGCTTTTCCATTTTACTCCAACAGTTCCCATACCTGGTGGTTTCATCCCTGAGTCCACCTACATAAATACCGGTTTGTGGATCAAACAAAAAAGCGTTGGGCAACGTAAGAGAAACAACAGGAAGTTTGGATGAAAAATTTATAAAGTATGTTCCACAATACAAGGTGTCTGAGAAAGACTGATTTTTTTTGAGCGAAACAGTAACAGATTGTGTATAGATTATTTTTAAAGGAGTTAAATGATAGTAGTTGGTTTCTGAAGGTATGTTCCCGTTAGTGGTAACATAAAGACTGATGTTGCCGGGCGTTTTAAATTCCAAAGCCAATTCTGATGAATAAAATCCTGGAAGATGTGATATGGTGATTCCTTTTTGACTCAACTGCTGCAATGGTAAAATGCAGCGTTGTGCAAACGAATGGATTGAAATTGATAATCCAAATAATATGATGAGCCATATTATTCTCATGAACGATAATTCAGTTGAACGTTAGAAGTTTCTCTTAAATAGTCAATTTCAATTAACTGATAAGAAATCACATCCATATTCACTTTGTTTTTTAAAAAATGAATGCGTTCATTTTCAGATAGGGAAAGCCAGTCTGTTGAATCTAAGCTTACAGAGATGCTATTTAATTGTTGTTTTTGATTGATGAACATCAATAAAGCAGAAATTGCTATGAGTAACCCATTGATAAAAAATGCAGTTTCTTGTGTAATCATCAAATCATCTGTAATTGCATTCACCACTGAAATCGTAATACTAACAAATAAATAGGTCATTTCTACAATGGGCAATTGCTCTGTTCGGTAACGAATGATACCAAACAATGCAAACAAGCCAATACCGGTCGCCATTCCAAATTCATTTTTTCCTAAAACAAAAACCAAAGCAAATGTAGAAAGACCAATCAGTGTAGCACCCAATAAGTACAGCACATGCTTTCGAATAAAGTAGTAAAGCATTCCCAGGGTCAGTAGCATAGAGAGCTCAATGATTGATTTAATTATCAGCGATTGCATGTTTTAGATTGGTTTTAATGAGTCTTTTAAATATTGGAATGAGTGTTTTGGATTTAAATCTTATATCAGGATGAATGCTCATCATACCCAAGGCGTATTTTGAAAAAGAGGTTTGGTATCTTTTTCTGGGAATATCGAGCTGTTTAAATGTTTGATTGATAAAGTTTTGATCTCCTTTGATTTCAATGATTACAACCTGATCGTATGGAATTTCTGTTTCTTCATATTTGACAACAAAATCAGTATCAATCGTAATTCTTCCGGATAATTCCGGATCCCATAAAATTGTTCTTTCGTATTTCACTTCCAAAGATGGATGTAGGTCGTTGGTATTGACATTGTGAGACTGTAAGAATTCCAGATCCGGTTGATTTAATCCTTGATATGAATTCGTAGGAATTCTGAATTTATGGGTTTTGAAAAACACCTTTTTTTTGATTTCCAAAAAACAAAGATTGCTTGAAGGATAATAGCGTTTCCTTATTTTTAAACGTTTAGACTTTCTAAGGGCATGATCATAAAAAAAACCATAAGAACTGCTATCCCAGTATTGCGTTAGGTATGACTGTGTTGAGGATGAGTCGATGGTTTGTACAAAGTGATTTTTTAGTTTCTCTGATGCAAATAATGATAAAAGTTGAATGGGCATCAATAATTTGACATCAATCCTCTCATTCAAATTTATTTTCATGGCATCCTGCAAAGGTATTTGCGGATTGTTTTTCCAAAGAATATGCGATTGACGGATAGACATTCTATTATATAATTACAATTTATTAAAACAGTCGTTAAATACAAAATATATTTTATTATTACAGTTTATTTATAAATACTAATTTCCAGAAGGGTATTATTCATTACATTAAATAAAATATTTTTGTAAGTCCTGTTTGAAATGAAAAGTAGTTGCCAGATTTTTAAAATCGGCATTGGCAATACATTGAGAATATCAAAGTATTATTCTTTTAATTAAATGTGTAATATGTTCATATTACAACTAGAGACTGCAAGTTTTTGACCAGCTAATTTTTTTAAGATGTGCAGGGTAGACGGATGTTGCGTATTTAATACGTAGTAAAAACTTATAATAATCTTCTTTGGGGTTGGTATAATATTTATCCTGCCATTTCTTATAATATTCCACACTCTCCTTCCAGTTTTTAAATTGTAAATATTTTACTTTTCGAAAACCGAACAAATTGTTTCTTGACATTAAAAAAGGAGACTTAAACCAACCGGACTCAAGAATAGCCTGCCTGATAACTATTTCCGGATGTTTGATTTGAAGCGCACAGATATAAGACCAAACACTGTCAGTCATTTTATTTTTTTGCGCGCTCAATGAAAGGGTGCACAGTACAGTGAATGATACAATCAAAAGCAACTTTTTCATTGGTGTTGGTTTATCATAAAAAAAAGGGCTTCAAACAATGGTAATAAATAATTGATACAATTATTGTCCGACGAAACTTAGTTCAATAAGTTGGTAAGTTAATAAAGCTAAGTAGATCAGCAGAAAAAATGAAATCTATTTGCGTTCAAAGAAAATAAATTCGGAAGACAGGTAAAGATCTGCATCATTTTACTCCAAAAAACGACCCGATTTTCTGTATGCTTTTTTGTAATAGGTGCTGTTTAAATCATCTATACAAACACCTTTTGAGCTGGCAGCATGAACAAACTTATTATTGCCTAAATACAATCCTACGTGTGACAAACCAGGCATAAAAGTTTCAAAGAAAACAAGATCTCCCTGTTTCATTTCTTCTTTTGAAACGGGCTTGCATTGATTGTATTGTGGTGCAACGACACGATGCATTTTTTTGCAAAAAACATCGTTGATTAGTCGCTGTGTGAAAGCAGAACAGTCAATCCCTTTTTTACTTGTACCGCCAAACAAATAACGCGTTCCGTGCCATTCGCCGATAAATCTGAATAAATCCAGATTCTCAATCAATTCAACCGGAAGATTGAGCATGATTGCGTATTTAAAATGCTCGCTGGTTTTATTTTCAATATGATTCAAAGGCAGCGTAATCAGCTTTTTATCCACATTCATGTTCTTTAATAAATCAGTGGAATCGGTGACAGGACGCATGCCGGCAAAAGCGCGGGTTTCAGAAAAACTGATTACCGTAGAAGCCGAAATAAAACTAATCACCAGCAAAATTATATATACAAACTGTTTCATCTAACTCAATTGGAGTGCAAAAGTACAGCCGTTCTGATTAAAAAAAGAGTTAAATTGAAAGCTTTATTTCAAGGGATTGATTTTGTGTATGTTATAAATAAATTTAAAATTATTCCAAACACTTTAAGGCAATTTCATACTGATAAAGTAAGGTTCCGATCTTTCTTAACACCGGAAATCCAAAGTCAACATATTGATTATTTCCTCAATTAATAATGCCTTCTTTTCTTGCAAACAT
>JBILCT010000113.1:0-5070 GCA_044353025.1 Ferruginibacter sp.
CAGCGCTAATATCCGAAAACACTTTTTCAATCCATGATCGCTTAATAAATAATTTTGCTGACATCCGCGCTCCAAAATTATCCTGTAAGATTGGCAAAATCGGAGGTTGCAATGAATCAGCATACTTTATTGACGATAAAAAAACAAGTAAGATGATTGCTTTTCGCATAAGTTAAAAAAAGCAATATATCAGAACTTCTTTTCTGATCTTATGATATTTATCAAATAAAAAATCCCGGCAATCATAGGCCGGGATTCAAGTAAAGTATTGATGATTTAATCAATGGAAGTTAACCAAGTGTTGCCATTTAAACGATTGCTTAATTTTTCAAAATACTCAGGCAATAAATTATCTTTTGCTGGAGGCTCAGGAAGCTGACTAAGTTCAGCATGCGTAGCGATCAGCTCCTTCATTTCTTTAGTATTGTACAGCATGATCGGTCCTTCATTACCTATTTGTAGATAATATCGATTAACTGCATTTCTTCCATTGAAATATTTCCGGTGAAAGACATTCAAATCCCCTTTGATGATTTGAACAGCAAAGCCCGGCAATGCGTCAATAGCAACACTAGCGTGTTTTTTGTCATTTAATTTCTCTTCCGATATTGCTAATTGTCCATTTAATTTATATTCTGCCACATCAGCAGTTTCTATTTTATACCAGCCATCGCCGATAAGATGCGGGGATGTAAAAATTCCCTTTTTCAATTCCAAGGTTTGGCAATAAAGCATTTGTCCATTTTTAAATCGGACATAAGAAACTTGATCTACGTCTTTGTTTTTAATGTCAAAGGATAATTCATTGGTCAACGTTTTATTTACGGTACAAGAAGTAAATAAAAGTACCAAGAGGGATGCTAGAACGAGATGTGCATTCATGGTTTTCATATCAATTGGATTTTGGTTATTTGATTAACGAGTTTTCAATTCAATTATTGCGCTACATCATATTAAACATAGAACCCGACACTAAGTCGGGTTCTTTTATGGTTTCTTGAGTTGTTTGATTAGTATTTTTTACTTTTCAATAGGATTTTGGAAACCATGGTTCTTTTCATTGGATAGGTTGGATTGGGTAGTTTTCATTTTCGGATTAAAAGCGAACCGCTTTCGTATATAAATACGCTAAAGCTGTTTATTTATTTTACAGAATATACAAAACAATAAAAATTGAGTATTTAGACGCAAATTCTATCTTAAAACTACGTAGTGATGATGCGAAAGATAATTTTATGCTGCATTTGACTGATAAAATCAGATCACGAAATCTCATAAAAAAAGAGATTGCTATGACAGGCAATCTCTTTTTTAAGGCTTTTGTTGGATCTGAACGTTTGGATCGGTTCAACAGGACAAGGCCCAGGTTTTTCTTTGGATGGATTGGATCATTCGGTTTTCATAGGATGTTGAAACAGGAATGGCTTGGATAATGGATCATTGCCTGCTTTCATTAAATAGACGAAATATTGTTGAGTTTATTTTACAACAAATGACTTTGATCAGGAATTCAAGTATTTCTTTAGACTAAAGTATAAGTAAAGACACGTATTATACAGCTGATCAGTCGGCTGATTGATGTCATATGATCCCATACAATCCAATCTTTACGATATCCCCTTTGGAATAGGTATCAAGGCAATGGCAGTTGACAGAAATTGTATGATCAGCTATTTTAATTTTCAATTGTTCATAATGACCAAAGTAGCGCAAATCCATTATTTCCCCTTCAACACCTTCATGTGAATCATTGATGGAATGAATTTCAAAATTATCCGGACGTGCGAATATCATTCCTTGAATAATCGGATCCAATTTTAGGTTAAACACTTGATTTAACCAATCTGTATGCAACGGATTAACTGGACCTAATAAACGGGCAGCATTTTCATTGATTGGATTTCTATAAACTTGCATGGGTGTGCCCGACTGTATTATTTTCCCGATGGACAAAACACAAATTGATTCTGACCATCCCAAAGCCTCTGAAGGATCATGGGTAGCTAATATGATGCGGCAGTTATTTTCTGATTGCCAAACAGTCAACGCTTGCATGATCTCAGTTTTTAATGCATGATCAAGCTGTGCAAATGGTTCATCCAATAAAAGTAAAGATGGTCGAAAACTTAATTCATACACCAATGCTATTCGCTGTTTTTCTCCGCCAGACAACTCGTCGGTCCAGCGATCTCTGAATAGATCAACTGAGAACAACTTGCATATTTTGTCCAATTCATCATTTGTCCACAAGCCGGCATATTGTAAACACTCCTCTACCCTATATTGGTTTTTTAATTGAGCCTGTTGATTCAGGTAACGAATCTTAGGGTGTCCGGGAATTAATACTTCTTCTGAACCCAGTACACGCTGATTTTTATATTGAACGCATCCATGACTGGGTTGTTCCAAACCTCCAATCAGTTTGAGTAAAGTTGATTTTCCAGAACCTGAGGCACCGATAAGTGCGGTTCTTTGGCAATCAGAAAAAACAAAGCCGTCAATATCCAATGTGCATTGGTTGCCATAATGATGGCGGAGTTCAATAATTTCTATAAAGGGATCAGTTAGAAACAATGTTTGTTATACTTGATTTTTGATGACGCAAAAATAACTTATACCCTTCAACCCACAAGGTTGAAGTTATGGCCAATCCAATGACTGCAATCCACTCATTTAATTTGAGAGAAATGAATCCAAACTGATTAGCAGCCGGCTTGAAATAAATCAACATGATCAGTAAAAAAGCAGCGGCTCCTAAAACAGCGATCATCCATCGATTCAAAGAAGTGTTTCTCCTGAAAATTGAACGAATGCTGGATCTATTTACCAATGTTAGCATCATGTTGGCCAACACAAGCGTTGAAAAAACAATGGTGCGAACATGTTCCGCTGAATAACCCTGGTTAATCATAAAATAAGCTGGAATCAGACAGGCAGCTGAAATTAAAAGTCCTTGTATTATTCGAAAAACCAATTGACGGAAGGTAAGAAAACTGTCATTGTATTTACGAGGAGGGCGATTCATTGCCAATGGATCCATTGGTTCACGCTCAAATACAATAGAACAGGTTGGCCCCATGATCAGCTCAAGTATAATCACGTGCAAGGGTGAAAAAATATCCTGGATACGCCAAAAGAATAAACATGGTATTGATACGATCAGCAGAATGGGTACATGAATGGATATGATATACTGAATGGCGTTTTGAAGATTGTCATAGATGCGTCTTCCCATTCCAACTGCATCAACCATGTGCGATAAATCATCATCCGTGAGAATGAGTGCAGCCGTAGATTTTGCGAGTTCACTTCCTCTTAGTCCCATTGCAATTCCTATGTGAGCTGCTTTAAGGGCCGGACCATCATTCACCCCATCACCTGTCATGGCAACAACTTCTCCACAGTCTTGCAAGGCCCGAATCACTTTCAATTTTGCCTCCGGAAACATTCTTGCAAAAATCTGTGTTTTCATTGCTTCAACTTTCAATGTTTCGTCATTCATGTTCATCACTGAAGCACCGGTTAAAAACCGTTCAACCTCGATGAGTCCAATTTCTTTGGCTATGGCAATTGCGGTTTCAGGATAATCGCCGGTGATCATTTTTACCTGTATGCCGGCATTTTTGAATGATTGAATGGTTGATTGGATGTTTACTTTCGGAGGATCCTGGAATGCAAGTATGCCAAGAAATTCAAATTCGAATTCATCTTGTGAAACAGGCCAATGCTTTTCATGCCATTGGGATTTTCCTACACCCAGCAATCTGAGCCCTTTTTCCGCCATTGATTTCGCCGATAGTAATATATTAGCTCGTGCTGAATCGGTGAGATTACTTTGTTGTAAAATAGCTTCTACACCTCCTTTTACTGAAATGACAATTTCGTCATTTACTTGAAAAATATGGGTCATGCGAGGTGGCTTTCCTGAAAGTGGGTATTCATGAATTTGATGAGCGTTTGCTCTCAGATCTATGGTAGCGTTTAGTTCATACCATTGGTGTATCGCCTTTTCCATTGGATCAAAAGGGTCAGTTTCACTGGACCATACTGCATTTTCCATGATTGTATGAACAAACTCCGTTGGATTTTCATCAGTAGCACTGATCCATTTGTTCGAACGAACATCATAAATCCATTGGATTTGCATGTTGTTTTGAGTAATGGTTCCGGTTTTATCGGCACAAATCACGGTTGCAGAACCAAGTGTTTCAACATACTGCGGTTGTTTAACCAAGATGTTGTTATGCTTCATCAACCGGTAAGCACCCAAGGCCATGAAAGTGCTGAATGCGACGGGGATTTCTTCAGGCAAAACACTCATGGCCATCGTAAAACCCTGTAATAAAGAAGCTGTCCAACTTCCTGTTTGATAAAATGCGAAACCTATAACCAACACAAACGCTATAACGCCAATCCAAACCATTGACAATATAAAACGTTTGATTTGTTGTTGCAAGGGCGTTTGAGAGACACTTACTTCTTGAATTGAAATTCCAATTCTACCTAATTGGGTATTTACTCCAACCATCGACACAAGCACGGTAGCACTTCCGGATGTAACCAAACAACCACGATAAACAGTTTCTTTCTGAGCTGCAGATTTTTGTACCGGAAAAGCTTCACCGGTTAGGATAGATTCATTGACACTAAAATCGTTGGAAATAAACAATTGTCCATCAGCCGGAATGAGTTCACCTTCTTCAATCAATAATAAATCTCCAACAACCAAATCATCCGTTTGAACCGATTGTTTTAAACCATCTCTTATCACATTCGCTTTAGGAGATGATAATTTTCGAAGCGCTTGTATAGCTTTTCGACTTCTGAATTCTTGAAAAAAAGAAATGCCTGCCACCAAAAGAATCGCAAAAAAAAGAATAAAGGCCTCACTCACTTCACCTAATAATATATAAATGAAACTTGACCCAATAAGTAAAAGAAACATGGGTTCCAATATTGCAGTTTTCAATACATGCCAAAAAACACGATCAGTTTTTTGTTGGATGGCATTGGTTCCATAGCGTGCCCTTTGTGATAAAACCTCGCTTTTTTTTAATCCTTTTACAGTTG